>CAVLCX010000107.1:0-991 GCA_963661525.1 bacterium | reverse complement strand
GTAACAAACACTTCTTTAAGCTTTTTTTCTTTCAAATATATTTTCCTCCTTAAAAAATATAAATATTAAATGCACATGTAATATTTATAATACAAATTTTCTCAACCGCACAAAAGAAAGATAAACAAACTTTAGTTTCGGTTGAGAAAATACTTTTAAGCCAAATTAGTCAACTACATTAAGTGCAATATTTGTGTTATATTGACCGTGCCATGAGCCTGCTGAAATGCCGGCATCACCGCTTTTAGTTGAGTCATCAGCAGTAATAGTAATTGTTGCTGTAGTATCTGTAAGAGTTGTTGTAAGACCTTTAGTCATACCTTCCATCTCTGCAACAGTACCACTTGTTGCTGTACAGAACTTTGTTTTATCCTGAACAATTGTAGCTGCTACATCACTCTTGCCTGTTTGTTTCAATGCAAAGTTAATGCCGTCTTTTTGTGTATCAGCATCTTGTGGTGTTACTTCAACATATTCGTTACCTGCAAGGTTTCCTGCAACCTGAATTTGACCAACAGCCTTATGAGTTTCATTCTCTGCCGAACCATCCATTACAAGTACAACCGGTGCAACTACTGAAAAAGTTGATGATTGTGTTGCATAAACATCTGTTGATGCAGCATTACCGTTTTCAACAGTCTTATCAGTGTTAGCATATGTAGCGTATTCTGATTCTTTCTGCTGAGTAGCATCCTTACCTACGATTTCCTGTGAACCATAGTCATTTTCATTTTGATCGTCTGCAGCTGCATCTGCAACAACAGAACCGATAGAGTTGACATTTGTAGAAGCAGCAAGAGCTGGTGTAGAATAACCGGCAATACAAGCTACTGTCATACAAACTGCAAGCGCTTTCTGAAATTTCTTCATCATTGGTATCCTCCTCCTTTCTTATTATTTTATTTATATAATCCAAATACAATAACCTTCTGACCACTTATTTGCTCGAAGAAATCTTTTTAGTTAAAGCATTTGGTTATATACACAAACA
>CAVLCX010000106.1:0-6181 GCA_963661525.1 bacterium | reverse complement strand
TTCTAAACCTATCTCCTTAAACATTTCAAGCTCCTTTTGAGCTAAAACATATGTCTTTTCATCATCAAGTGAATTTACTGCATTTAGCATAAATTCTTTTTTGTGTTTAAAATTATAAATAATTCGATATATCCAAGCATATAAAATAAGCCAAGGCCTACCGTTAATAAATTTTATATAATCAATATCTTTAAGCTTTTCATACGGAGGGAAGAGCAGGCGAAGCTTTGTCATAAAAGATGAAGCTTTTTTACCGTCTTCAAGCTCTTTTCTTGCAATGGCAATACCGTTGTTTTCATTATCATTGCCAAACGCACCGCAGGTGCAAAGATATTCTTCAACTTCTTTTGTATCAATATTATAATTTACACCGTATCCAAAAAAATTGTTACAAACATTAAGCATTGTTTTGCCGAATGTTTCAAGCCCTACGGGTTTTAAATATTCAAAAACCCGTTCTAAATCAATGTTTGAATTTTTAAGCATAATTGCAAGGTCTACAACAAGCTTGATTCCCGCGCCGTAAAATTTAAAATGGTGCGCTGTATGTGCAATTAAATATGCAAAGTGGAAATCATCATCAAATGTTCCCTCAAATCCGTCAAACCTGGCATAATCAAATGCATTGCAAAAAGGTTCTTCATCATAATGATTTATAAGCTTTGTGTGAATTTCAAACAAAACATTGTTTTTTACATAGTTATATACCGGCCCATTTTGCTTAATGCAGTCAAAACCGTTTGATGTGAGGAGCTTTTTAACCCTGTTTTTGTCACACTCTTTAATAAGAATGTCTATATCGCCCATAGCGCGACTTTCAGGCACAGGGTAACTCTGTTTAAGCACCGCACCTTTAAACACTATATACGGCGCTTGAGAGGCTTTGAGCAGCTCTCTTACTTCATTAAGCATATTTGATTGCAGGTTTGCAAGGTATATCAAGTCAAAAAAGCTGTTTTCAACCGAATTTTTAAATTTTGGCGATAAATCATTTTTATTTTCAGCGTTGGCAATTGCACAGTTAACAATTCCCAAAAGGTTATGAACCTTTGCATATCTGTAAAACTTTTTGTAATCAACGCTTGTATCGAAAATAAAAGTGTCATTGTTAATATAATTTTTGCAAAGGTTAATAAGAGCTTTATATTCCTTATCCATATCAGTTAAATACTGCATTACCTACTACAAGGCTTAATACCGTAATAATAAGGCCTGCAATGAACACACCGAGCGAAATTACAACAAAACTCTTTTTCTTATCAAGGTGGAGGAGGGAAGCAAGCAGTGCGCCGGTCCATCCGCCTGTACCCGGAAGCGGAATTGCCACAAAAATAAGAAGCCCCCAAATACCGTATTTATCAATTTTATCTCTCTTTTTTAATGTTTTATCTTCAAGCCAATAAACGAATTTATTTATCCCCGGAACTTTCTTTAATAAGTCGAAAATCCAATTTATTAAAAGAAGTATAAAAGGAATAGGAAATATATTACCTAAAAAGCTGATAATAAAGCCTACAAACGGGTTCATCTGCAACAGCACGATTGCTGTGAACATACCGAGTCTGCATTCTAATATAGGGCAGAGTGAAATTATAAATACAACAAGCCAATCAGGTATTCCGTGAGCAGTTAAAAATTCCTGCAAATTTCTGCAAAGTTCCTGTACCATAAATTATTTCTCCTTTAGATTTGTGGTTTTATTATTTGTTTTTTTTCAAGTTTTCTTTATATTTTTGTTTTTGCTTTTTCTTATAATTTTCATATCTTATTTGTTGCTTGCTTTTCTTTTGCGGGGCAAATTGCTTTTGGCTTTCCATTTGCGCTATTCTTTCCTGCCTAAGCTTTTCTTTTATTTCCATTTCTTTTTGAACATCTTGCGGCAAAGGAATATCTTTAGTAACAATAAGATTATTTTTAAGTAAGAAATCAACTGCTTCACGCAATATTTTTTTATCATTTTCAAATGATAAAAAGCCCATCGCCTGGTCATATGCAAGCCACATAAAATCGTCAATTTCTTCTTCCTGAACTATGGTTCGCATATCATCGGTAGTTGCAACAAAGATTGAAACTTTTTTATCAATATTATTTCTGAGCTTGTATTTTGAAATTCCTTCGTATCCAAGTTGAATACGGATATGAAGCCCTGTTTCTTCAAGCACTTCTCTTTTTGCTGCGTCATATTTTGTTTCGCCCATTTCAAGATGACCTTTAGGAAATCCCCAATTTGATGAGCGTTTGTTTTTAATAAGAAGATAACGAAGTTTTCCTTTAATAGACCTATATACAACTGCGCCTGCACTTGATTCATAGTAGCAAATGAGGTTATATTGCGGAAAATCGTTTTCAACATCAATAACCTGTAAAATATCTTGATTTATATAGCGTGAACTGCGTGACGCCATAATCCACATAGTTTTTAAATTTTTGTTCTCAGAGTCTTTAGGAATGAGTGCTGCAATAATTCTACCGTCAAAATTGCATACTGTGTGAGTTACTCCCATTACAAAAGCATATTGGTTTTTATGTCCGTTAATTTCAACTACATTTAAGGGATAAACATAACCGCTTTCGTCAACAGAATTTATAGGTTTAACAACTCTTCCTTTGGCTGCCTTGCCGAGAAGCATAACATCACCACCAAGTAAAAGATATAATCCATTTGCTATTATATCTTATTTTCAATGGTAATACAAGATTTTTATTTATAAATATGAAAAGATAAAGGGCAACTCCTTTTGGAGTTGCCCGCATCGTGCAGAAAAAGTTGAACTTCAAATTTCTGCACGCTGGTAGATTTTGAGAAAGTGAGACAAAAAGCGCAAAAAGTGGCTTGAACACAATGTTCAAACCACTTTTCTATAAACGCTGTTTTTTGATTTTGTTTTAGCAAGAGTAACCTTTGCCATACGATATAACTCTATGACAATTACAACGCGGCGCGCTTTAGCCACTTTATCAACAGTCAAAAAGGGCAACTCCATTTGGAGTTGCCCCTGATTTTTATTTTGGCTAAAACTTTATGTTTATGCCATTGTCTGAAGAAGGTCTACAAGAGAAGCAATAACTGCATCAGTATCACCCTGAAGAACAGGAAGAACCTGATTAACAATTCCGGATACAGTTTCGTTACCGCCTACAAGACCTGTGATAAGATCACTGATGTTCTTGAAGTTATCGCCTGCGTTAACAGTTTCGATTAAGTAGCCGAGTACTGCAATGAGTGTTTCTGATGAATCACCTTCAACATAAATTCTTGCGCCGTATGTAGCAGCCTGTGAAGCGTCTGTAATTACTTTACCGTGGCTTGCAAGCTTCAACCAATCTACATCATTAAGCTTAATTCCGAGCGGTGTGCCCTTAATCTTAATAAGACCAAGGATATTATTTACAAGAGGAATAATAGCGTCGCCGCCGAGAAGTGGCTTAAGTGTTGCGTTAAGGTCATAGATGTCAAGAGTGAAGTTTGTAACACCAATCTTACCGAGAAGTGCATTAAGGTCAACATTAAGTGCCTTAAGAAGGGCAGGTAAGAGAGTATTAAGATCAACTATTGGTTTGAGAGCATCAACAAGAGCTGAAATCGGAGTGAGGAGGTTGTCAAGAATCTGGCAAAGTCCGTCATTACCAATGAAGAGTGCAAGGTTTGGAAGCATTGCGAACAATGTTTCAAGAGGAGCATTAAGTATATCCTCAACCTTATCCCAAAGAGGATTGATAATATCAAGAAGAATATTATCGTAAGCTTCATTTATATCTTCTCTGTACTGATACTGGGTTTTGATGTTATACATTGAGAATGCTTCCATAAGAGGAACGATTGATGATGTATAACCGTTTGAACCAGGAATTCTTACAATATCAAAGATTCCAAGTGATGCATCATTAAGAAGTACATCGAGTACACCGTAGATAGGACGGAGAACTGCAACAAGTGCGTGGAAGAATGAATCTGCATCCTTAACACCCCACTTAAGTGATGCTGTGTTAACCTTTGACCATGAACCTGCGCTTGCGATTACGCTTGCATTTGCAGCATAAGTTTGACCGTAAGATTCATCTGTAAGAAGCTTAGCAACATTGCCTGTTGAGAAGTCAATGTTAGTTTGTGCAAGGAGAGAAACGAGTGAACCGTCGCCAACCTTAACACCTTCAATTGCACCGTAAAGTCCGGTGAGAAGTGAGTTAATAATGTCATCCTTGAAGATAAGACCGCCGATTAACTTGGTAAGACCGCCGTCAACCAAACCGCTTACAAGTCCGTCAAGCATTGGAGGAAGATTCTTAAGGAAGTCAACATCAACACTTTCAGGATAAGAGAAGTCATATGAACCTGTCTTATAAGCTGTGTAATCCCAGAATGCATTAGTAGGTTCGCCTGTTAAGAAGTAGAATACTGCACGAACAATATCATCCTTATCAGCAAGGCCGATTGTAGTGAATACACTTGAGATGATAGATTTGAGCATATCATTACTCTTAATAGCTTTAATTGAAGTAATAAGTGATTTAATAGATTTTGCGTTCTTAATAAGAGTATCTGCAACATAACGGAGAACTGCAACAAGAACTTCGCCCTTATCAGCAATTACTTCCTTATTTGTAAACTTACCTTCGGCATTCTTAACCATTGATTTAGATGTAACAACATTACCGTGTGATGCGATTGTTGACCACTTAAATTCAGGAAGCTTAATGCCGGTTTTCTTAAGTAATGAGTTAAGAAGAGGAACTACAATATCTTGAATGTTGCAAGACTTAAGGTTTGTAAGTTTGATGTTAAGCTTAACGCCTTTAACTTTGAGTGCGTTTGTAACAACTTTGCCAAGGTCCTTGCCGAGTACCATTGTAAGAATCTTATCAACATCCACACCTGCGGATTTAGCAGTTTTAAGAATGTTTGTAACAGGAGCAAGGAGATTATCGAGTAACTGGCCTATGCCGTTGTTATCAATAAAGTATGCAAGGTTTGGAAGAACAGATGTAAGTGTATCAAATGGCTTATCAAGAAGTGTATCTACAAAGCTCATAAGAGGATTGAGAACATCAAGAATTACATTATCTTTAGCCTTCTTGCAATCTTTTTGATACTGCTTAAATGTCTTAATCTTGCTGTTGCTTACTTGAAGAACATCAAGAAGAGGAACAATTGCGCCTTCATAACCGTTAATACCGTTAACGCCTACATTAAGAGCATTAAGGTCAAGCTTAATTGTTGAAAGCTTTGAGTCAGGGTTCATATCATCCTTAACAGTAAGAGTGAGAACACCCTTCTTAAGCATATAAGTAAGTGCAACTTTGCTTGTTACATTACCGTTGCTGTCTTTAATATCAAATGAAGTTGAAGCCTTCTTGATATTGATAGCGCTGAGGTCAATTTTTCCTTCATTGAGGAATACAGCGAGAACGCTGTTTACAGGACGAAGGATTGCTGCAAGAGCGTTGATGAAGCCCTGCTCAGCCTTTGCTGAACCATCCTTGAAGCCCCAGTTGATTGTTTTAACTTTCTTCCAGCTCTTTGCCTTCTTAAGTGTGTTGGCTGCTGAAGTGTAAGTTTTACCATAGCTCTTATCTGTAAGGAGATTAGCAACACCCTTTGGTGATACTGCAATGCCTGCCATATTGAGATATGGTGAAATCGTCTTGGTATCAAGCGCACCGTAAAGTGCCTTTGCAAGAGATGTGAGGTTAGCGTTTGTAAATACCAATCCGCTTACAATGCTCTTGAGATTTGATGCGTTAACTACACCGAAGTTGGTGAGAAGAGCCATAACTGCATCAACTGCTGTGTCAAGCTGTGAAACAGCTTTGTTTGCATCATAAGCTGTAATTCCGTCAGGATACTTAAAGCTTAATGATGTACCCTTGTAATTCTTATAAGTCCAGTAAACTTCTGTCGGTGACTGTGTGAAGTCAAGAAGTTTGCCGATAACTTTAAGAAGTCCCATAGCGTTAAGCTTACCTGTTTCAATATATTTGATAAGCTTTTGAATTCCCTTGCTAATCTTGTTGTTGCCCATAATCAACTGAATGATTGTGGTAAGATTATTGTTTGTCTTCACGAATTCGATTACATAATCAAGAACATAAAGAAGTGTTTGAGCAGGAGAAGTTGTTTTGCCGAGTGCATTCCAGTTAATGTTATTAAGCTTAATGCCTGTTTTAGCAAGAAGTGTATTTA
>CAVLCX010000105.1:0-6190 GCA_963661525.1 bacterium | reverse complement strand
GGTACAATCACACCGCTTATTCCGGCATCTTTTGCATTTTGCAAAAATTTATCATATCCGTATTTAAAAAGAACATTAAGATAAGTCATATAAACCAAAGGAATATCTACCCTGCCGCTGAGCTTTTTGGTAAGCTCAAAAACCTTATCGGTAGTAGTGCCTTGCGCAAGGGAACGCAAATTTGCTTCCTGAATAACAGGGCCTTCGGCAATAGGGTCTGAAAAAGGAATACCGATTTCGATTAAATCACATCCGCCGTTTGCCATAGCTGTCATAATTTCGAGTGATGATTCTAAATCGGGGTCACCCGCTGTAACAAAGCCGATAAAAGCTTTTCCGTTTTTAAATGCATTTGAAATATTACTCATGTAAATCAACTCCTCTGTATCTTGCTATTGCGGCAACATCCTTATCGCCCCTGCCTGAAAGGCAGCAAATAATAATATCATCCTTGCTCATAGTCGGTGCAAGTTTCATAAGATGTGCTACTGCGTGAGCCGACTCAATTGCGCAAATAATTCCCTCTGTTTTTGCAATATATTCAAATGCTTCAACAGCTTCATCATCAGTTACAGCCACATATTCCGCCCTGCCGATGTCATGCAAATATGCATGCTCCGGGCCGACACCCGGGTAATCAAGCCCTGCGCTGATTGAATATACAGGGGCAATTTGGCCATATTCATTTTGGCAGAAATATGATTTCATTCCGTGGAAAACACCTAAAGAGCCGGTTGAAATAGTTGCGGCAGTTTCGCCTGTGTGAATTCCCCTGCCTGCTGCTTCACAGCCGATAAGCCTTACATCCTTATCATTTATAAAGTTATAAAACATACCCATAGCATTTGAGCCGCCGCCTACACACGCCATTACGGCAGTAGGAAGCTTGCCCTCTTTTTCAAGTATCTGCTCTCTCGCTTCTTTTGAAATTACGGATTGAAAATCCCTTACAATCATAGGGAAAGGATGAGGCCCCATTACAGAACCCAAAACATAAAGGGTATCATCAACACGGTTTACCCATTCACGCATAGCTTCGTTTACCGCGTCTTTAAGAGTCATTGTGCCTGTTGTAACCGGATGAACCTTTGCGCCCAAAAGTTCCATTCTGTAAACATTGAGTGCCTGGCGGACAGTATCTTCCTTACCCATAAATATTTCACATTCAAGCCCCATAAGAGCAGCGGCAGTTGCCGTGGCTACACCGTGCTGGCCTGCTCCGGTTTCGGCAATAACTCTTGTTTTGCCCATTTTTTTGGCAAGCAGGCACTGGCCGAGAACATTATTTATTTTATGTGCGCCGGTATGGTTTAAATCTTCACGCTTTAAATAAATTTTTGCACCGCCCAAATCTTTAGTCATATTTTCGGCATAATAAAGAAGTGAGGGTCTGTTTGCATATTCCCTAAAAAGTGTATCAAGTTCAGATACAAATTCAGGGTCGTTTTTATAATGCTCATATGCATTTTCAAGATTTATAATTTCATTCATCAAGGTTTCCGGTATGTACTGGCCACCGTGAACTCCGTAGCGTCCTTTACTCATCTTTCATAATCTCCATAATTTCTTTAATTTTATTGTAATCTTTATTTGAATTTGTTTCCACCGCCGAGGATAAATCAATGCAATACGGATTTACCTCGTCAATTGCGGATTTTATATTATCTTTATTTATTCCGCCGGCAAGGAAAAAAGGCTTTTTGCTTTTGGGCAAAATGCTCCAATCAAATTTCTTGCCCGTTCCCGCGCCTGAATCAAACAGATAATAATCAGTATCGTAATCGTTGATTTTATCAAACATTTGGGGGTTAAAATATTTTATAACGGGAATATCAAAACCCTTGCAAAATTCAGGCGTTTCGTTACCGTGAAGCTGAACGGTATCTATTATACCGTTTTGGGTGAAATATTCAATATTTTCCCTGCTGTCATTTACAAACACGCCTACCGCATTTATACCCTTATCCAAATGATTTTTTAAAAGCCTTGCAGTTTCCCGATTTATGCTTCGCTTAAACCCCGGTGTTAAAATAAAGCCGATATAATCAGGTTTAAGCTCATTTACATATTCAATATCTTCAAGCCTTTTAAGCCCGCAAATTTTAAGCTTTGCCATACAGCAACTCCCTGAGCATTTCTTTTTTATTACTGCTTTTCATAAAAGTTTCGCCGATAAGCACCGCATTTGTCTTATTATTTTGCAAAACTTCTATATCTTCGTGTGTTTTTATTCCGCTTTCCGATACAAAAATTATATCTTTGGGAATAATTGCTCTGTACCTTGTGGAATTATTTACATCAACGCTGAAATCTTTAAGATTTCTGTTATTAACACCTATAATTCTTGCGCCCGAAGCAATAGCTGATTTTATTTCTTCTTCATTATGCGCTTCTACCAGGGCGGATATGCCCAAAGTATCACAAATTTTGATATATTCGCTGATAGTTTGCGTATCAAGAATGGCACAAATAAGAAGTACTGCTTCAGCCCCAAGCACCTTTGCTTCATATATTTGATAATCGCACACCGTAAAATCTTTTCGCAAAACGGGGATTGATACATTTTCGCAAATTTCTTTTAAATATTTATCACTGCCCATAAACCATTTCGGCTCGGTAAGGCAACTTATTGCGCTTGCGCCTGCACTTTCATATTCCTTTGCAATTTGAAGATACTCAAAATCCTCACTTATAACCCCTTTTGACGGGGAAGCCTTTTTTACTTCGCAAATAAATGAAAGGTTTTCGCCTTTAAGTGCTTTCTCAAATTCAAAATCACCCTTTGGCATTGCAAGTGCCTGCGCTTTGATTTCATCATAAGGCTTGTTTTTTATTATTTCTTTATATCTTTCTCTCGTGTTTTGTGCAATGGTATCAAGTATATTCATTATTCGTTAGTTACCTTTACAAAATTTTCAAGAACCTTGTATGCTTCGCCTGATGTTATTATATCCTGCGCTTTTTTAACTGCGTCTGCAAGCGAAATCCCCAAAACACCGGCATATATTGCCGCCCCGGCATTAAGAGCTACCGCTGTGTTTTGTGCGGCAGTACCTTTGCCCTGAAGAATTGCTGTTGTAATTTTCGCATTTTCTTCAGGTGTTCCGCCGATAAGGTCATCTTTATTTACCCTTTCAAAACCAAAATCTTCCGGCTTGATTGTGTAATACGAAATATTTTTGCCCCTGACTTCCGCAACCTTTGTTTCTGCCGATGCGCTGATTTCATCAAGGCAATCCATTCCGTAAACCACCATTGCGTCCGTTACACCGATTTTAACAAGTGCTTTTGCAATTTTTTCAACATATTCTTCGCTGAACACACCAAGCACCATTCTGTCTGCTTTTCCCGGATTTGTAAGCGGGCCTAAAATATTAAATACGGTGCGAATACCGATTTGCTTTCTGACCGGGCCTACAAAGCGCATTGCAGTGTGATATTTTTGTGCAAAAAGAAATGCGATATTATTTTCATCAAGTGATTTTTTCATAAGTTCGCTTTCGCAATCAATTTTTACACCGAGCGCTTCAAGGCAATCTGCTGTGCCGCACTTTGATGACGCCGCGCGATTACCGTGCTTAACTATTGTAACACCGGCGCAAGCTGCCACAAAAGCGGAAGTTGTGGAAATATTGAATGAATTTGATTTATCCCCGCCTGTGCCTACTATATCAAGTGCGTGACCGCCGATATTAAACTGTGTTGCCTTTGCACGCATTCCCGTTGCGGCACCGGCAATTTCTTCTTCCGTTTCGCCCTTCATTGCAAGTGCTGTAAGAAATGAAGAAATAACTGCGTCGCTAACTTCACCGCTCATAATTTCATCTATTGCCTGCCTTGATTCTTCAAAAGTAAGGTCCTGCTTTGCAGATACCTTTGCAAGTAATTCTTTAATCATAACTATACCTCCAAAAAATTCCTGATTATATCTATTCCGTTTGGTGTCATTATTGATTCAGGGTGAAACTGAACACCGAATACATTATACTCTTTATGCTCAACCGCCATTATTTCACCGTCATCCGTTTTGGCTGTGATTTTTAAGCAATCGGGCAATGTGCTTTCATCTGCCGAAAGTGAATGATACCTTGCCACATCAATTGAATTTCCCAATCCTTTAAAAAGCTTTGATGAATTATCAATTTCGCATTTGCTCTGCTTTCCGTGCATCAACTGCTTTGCATATGATACAACCCCGCCGTATGCTTCGTAAATTGATTGATGCCCAAGGCAAACACCTAATATTTTCATCTCGCTTCCGAGTTCTTTTACCGCATCAATGCAAACACCTGCGTCCTTTGGCCTTTTAGGGCCTGGTGATAAAATAGTGTGGCTTGGTGCAAGCTCTTTAATTTCATCAACCGTCATTTCATCGTTTCTGATGATTTTAATATCATCATTTATTGTGCCTACAAGCTGAAAGAGGTTATATGAAAAGCTGTCGTAATTATCTATTAAAAGTATCATTATTCTTCCTCCCCGCTTGCACTTAAAGCAGTCATAACCGCCTTTGCTTTATTTATGCACTCATTATGCTCTTTCATTGCAACGGAATCGGCTACAATGCCTGCGCCGGAGCGAACATATACCTTTCCGTGCTTTTTATATGCCAGGCGAATTGCAATGCAGGTATCAAGATTTCCCGTTAAATCAATATATCCCACTGCACCGCCGTAAATACCGCGCTTGTTATTTTCAAGCTCATTTATTATTTGCATAGCCCTGATTTTAGGTGCGCCTGAAAGTGTGCCTGCCGGCAAAACCGCGTCTACCGCGTCAAGTGCTGTTTTATCATCTCTTATTTCACCCGTCACGGTTGAACCGATATGCATTACATGGCTGAATTTTAATATTTGATGATATTTGCTTACCTTAACACTGCCGAACTTGCTGATTTTTCCTAAATCGTTTCGTCCTAAATCAACAAGCATATTATGCTCCGCAAGTTCTTTAGGGTCTTTTAAAAGTTCAGCTTCAAGCTTTAAATCTTCCTCACTTGTTTTGCCCCTTGCCCTTGTGCCTGCCAGCGGATAAGTGCTTAACTTTCCGTCTTTAAGCTTAACAAGGGTTTCCGGCGAAGCACCTGCCATTTCAATATCGTTACTTGAAAAATAAAACATATAAGGCGAAGGATTAAGCTTTCTTAAAATCTTATATGTGTTAAAAAGCGAACCCTCCATCTCGGCTTCAAGCCTGTTTGATAAAACAACCTGAAAAATATCGCCCTCTTTTATGTAATCCTTGGCTTTTTCCACCATATCGGTATACTGCTTTTCATCAAATAAAGGCTTAAATTCGGTTTTTATCTTCGGCTTTTCAATTTCAGCTTCTTCACCGTTTATAATGATGTTTTTCATTATTTCAAGCTCTTTTGATGCAATCCTGTAATTTTCTTCAAGGTTATCAAGCTGCATATTTACAATAAGTATGATTTCATTTTTTCTGTTATCAAATGCTATAACTTTATCAAACAGCATTAAATCAACATCTTTAAAGTTTCCGTCATCATTGGCGTCAAGCTTTAAGCTCGGCTCGGCGTATTTTACATAATCATATCCAAAGTAGCCTACAAGCCCGCCCGTAAAATTAGGGAGTTCCTCAATCTTCGGCGCTTTATGCTCGGCAAGAATTTGGTTAATATATTTTCTTGGGTCGCCCACACATTTTTTAACACCGAAGGAATCAATAACCGTTACATTATAATTTGTACAGCTTACTTCTGCTTTAGGGTCATATCCTAAAAATGTATAATGCCCTGTTTCATTGGCATCATCGCACGATTCAAGCATATAGCAGTGCGAACTCACATTTTTAAGCTTTTTTAAAACCTCCAGCGGTGTTACATCTGCCTTAAGCCTTGTGCTTAAAGCTACGGTGCAATAATCTTGATATTTTTCTTTGATTTCATCAATAGTCGGTTTAATATTCATTTTTCATTCCTCTTGTCTTTCCTCTTGCAAAAGGGTAACAAAAAAGCCCTCGGCAATACTATTGTATTACCAAGGGCGAAAATTACTTTCCGTGGTGCCACCTTGTTTTATGGGTAACCATACACTTTGCAAGATACTATCATATCTCCGGCCACTAACGCAGGTCATCGCGTTACGGAATACTAAGCCTAAGCTTTTCACCGTACCCTCAACGGTCCATTTAACAAGCCGTTTACTGCTTTCATCCCAGCACCGAAAGC
>CAVLCX010000104.1:846-6290 GCA_963661525.1 bacterium | reverse complement strand
GTATTTGGCTTATAAGCAAAGAGCTTAAATGTGCCGAAAAGCTTTTTATTAAATCTATGCCAAGATTTAAAGAATTTAACAATCAGCTTAATTATAAATTTGAAAATATGAAAAAGGGCAAAACCGAGCCAATAAAAAAGAAGGTGCTTATAAAATTTCTTTCCGCTCTTAGAATACCTTGCAACCGAACAGCAAAACTCAAAAAGAAGCGCCCAAGCGCAAAGGCAAAGACCTGCAAAAATTGCGGCAAGAATACTTACATCATAAATATTTTCAATTGCTACCGTCATGAGCAAAAACAGTCCAAAACCGCCTGCGCCGACTATACCAAGCTGAAGAAGCATAGGAATATAATCTATAAATATCAGCTTTGCAGGCGAGTTATCGTCCTTTTTGCCCACTATTTTGAAATAATAAAACGCAACAGCAACAGAAGCAGCAAGCAAAATAACATCAACAATTGCAAGCTTAACAAGATTATCATTAACCTTGCTTGCATAATCGTTAAATTGCCTCATAGCTTCAAAATAATTTGAAACATTAGGCTCGTTTTTAGCGGTAATAATGTAAGCATAAAGGGAATAATCCTTTGCCTTGAAGTTTGCCTGATTGCTTTCCATTATGCTTTTAAGCGTTTTTTCAGGAATTTCCTCGCTGAAAATTTCTCCGTTTTCAATCTTAAAGCTGTCGTGCTTTGCCATAATCTCTTTTACGGGCAAATCCGTGGTTTTATAAGCAACCTTATTATTTTTTACGATTATGTATGCAATGCCGTCACTGATACCCCAATAATCAAAGTTTTCGTATTGCGTTAAAGCATTTTTTACATAATTATCATATGTTTTTTCAATATCCTCATAAAGCTTACTCTTATAATTTTTAAATGATAAGCTGTCAGGACTGTATGAAAATTCGTCTAAACCGGCACCAAAATATTTAAAATAATCTGCGCTGTCTACACTTTGCATAACCGTACCTACATAGTAGCTGATTGGATTAGTTTCGCTGAAAAACTCGCCGTCTTGGTCATAGCCGTACTCATCAACCGTGAGCTTATTAAGATAAGAATTAAGCTGGCTGATTACCTTATTGTATACACTTTTGCAAACCTTCTCCTTTTGAGAATTGAGATGCTTTTCAAGCCCCTCTGGGTCTAAATGCACCGTGTTTACCCCGTAGGCTATATTATGCTCAAGGTTATACTGAACATCGTTATTTAGAGTATAATATGAATAATCTTTGCCGTTTACGCTGTTATTTATAACGGTCACAACCTCGGCAGTAGTTAAAAATATCGCCGAAAGACCCGTTATAAGCGCAAGAATTATGCACAATAATTTTCCTAAATAAGAATACTTAAATTTTTTCACATTTGTAGCCAAGGCCATACACCACCTTTATATATTTCGGATCTTTTGGGTTGATTTCTATTTTTTCACGGATATTACGGATATGCACTGTTACTGTTTTTTCACTTGTAAAGCTCGGTTCATTCCACACTGCTTCATATATTTGTGAAGATGAAAGCACTTTACCCATATTGGTCATAAGATATTCCATAATCTTATATTCAATAGGTGTTACTTTAACACTTTCACCGTCAACAAACAGGCATTTTGCATCTGTATCAAGCACAAGCCCGCCTGTTACAAGCCTTGTAGGTGTTGCAACCATACTGCCGAGATTTACATAGCGCCTGATTTGCGATTTAACCCTTGCCACAAGTTCAAGCGGATTAAACGGTTTAGTTACATAATCATCCGCACCAAAGCCAAGACCTGTAATTTTATCCGTATCCTCACTTTTAGCCGAAAGCAAAATTATAGGAAAATTATATTTTTCCCTAATTTTCAAAGTGGCTTTAAGTCCGTCAAGGCGGGGCATCATAATGTCAAGCACAACACAGTGAACATCATTATTTTGCACCTTTTCAAGTGCATCCTGCCCGTCCACCGCCGTAATAACATTAAATCCTGCGTTATCAAGATAAATTCTTAATGATTCAAGGATAGCCTCGTCATCATCGCAAACAAGTACATTTTGCATATCAATTCTCCGTAATAAAATATTTCCCATCCGATGATTATATTTAACAACATATAATCTAAAGCGTGGCAAAGAAAAAATAAAGAAATAGTAAAGATGATTATATTTTATAGTATATAGCCGGTATTGTCAAACTCGTGTATGGCAAATAATTATTGATTATTGTGTTAAATAATGGTAAAATAAAGAAACGAGTTATTTATTGAACAGAGTGATAGATAATTGATATTTTTAAGGAGAATGAAATGGCGAAGAAAGACGGAACAGTAGATTTAAGAATACAAAGAACGCAGAAATCAATAAAGCAGGCATTTTTCGATTTAATTGAAGAAGAAGGGTTTGACCATATATCCGTTAAAGATATTACCGAGCGTGCAATGATAAGCAGAAACACATTTTACCTGCATTACTGTGATAAATTTGATTTATTAAACAAAATATGTGATGAACTTGTATTTAAGCTTTTTATCGGCGTAGGCAAACAGTTAAGGCGTGAAACAAGAAAGCTGCGAGTTGATACATACGGTGCGGCAAGTGTAATAAAAATGGGAATTAAAACTATTGAAGAGGACAAGGAAGCTTACAGAATTTTGCTCACAAGTTCAGGCTCTGATTTGCTCACACAAAAGCTTCAGCAGGCAATTCGCCGTGCGTTTGACCTTATTAAAAGCGATATTGATTCAATAAGCGAATATTCGCTGCAATACATAATTTCTGGCACCTGCGGTATAATTAAATATCATGTTACCCATGAATATTCAAATCTTGACAGCGAAGCTTACCGCTTTGCCGAAATTCATTTCGGTGGGCTGATTGAAGCTATGAGTGAGTCAAAAAGGAACGGAGCTATAAAGAGTGAGGAATAACAAAAAAGCCGAAAAAAAAGGCAGAACGAAGAAGCGAAGTTCCAAAAACTTAAAAATAAGTACAAGGATTATGCTCACCGCTATTTTGGGTATACTTATACCTATATTTTTAATCGGTGCTTTCTCCCCTGTTTTGATATATTTTACAGGCTCTTATTTTAACATTTCAAGTGTTACAACAAATTATTACAGCACGGTAAACCAAATTCAATGGGCGCAAACAATCAGCAGTATTTCAAATGCACTTTTATCTGAAGGTGAGGATAAAGATAAGCTTGAGGGTTTAGCCGAATTTGTATCCCCTATTGAAAAGCTGGGTTCAAGCATATATATTGAAAAAAACGGAAAACCGTTTTACTCCTCCTCCAAATCGGATATTTTAAAAGAAGCAAATAAAATCGTAAAAGTAAATAAAAATGAAAACCTGAATTATTTTGCTAATAACGGGCTTGTAATCGTCACCCACGCAAATGGAAAAACAGATAAATATTTAATCGTGGCGATAAACAAGGATTACACCGTTAAAAATGCCAGCACACACTATGCCGCAAAGGAATTTACAAATCTTCTACTCGGCAGAACGGGCATTATTGCACTTATTATAGCTTTGGTTTTTGTGTTATCAATAGTAATAATTTCGCTTATTACATCTAAAACAATTGTTAACCCAATTAAAAAAATTGCCGACGGAGCAGATGAAATAGCCCGCGGCGACCTTGATTATGAAATAGATTATAATTCTAAAAACGAGCTTGGGCAAACGGTTGAAAGCTTTAACCAAATGCGACGCAGGCTTAAACATTATATAGATAAGCAAAACAAAGCAGAAGAGGAACGCAAGGAACTTATAGCGGGAATTGCACACGATGTAAGAACTCCGCTTACATCTGCCAAAGGATATGCACAGGGGCTTCGTGACGGCATTGCCACTACTCCTGAAAAGCAGAAAAAGTATTTAAACATAATTTGCACATCAATTGATGATACCGAAAAAATACTTAACGACCTTTTAAATATATCACGGTATGAATTAAAAAGTTACAGGTTAAATAAAGTTAATGTAAATTTAAAAGAATTCATAAATGACGGTGCAAGTGAAATCAAAACAATGCTTGAAAGAAGCAATTTTGATTTTTCACTTCAGATGAATGTTAATCCAAGCACACAAATCAGCGTTGATACAGACGCATTTGCACGCGTATTCAGAAATATAATTATGAATTCAATTAAATACGCGCGTGATAATGTGCAGGGCAATGTGCGCTTGGTTGTAAGCGAATACGAGCGCACGGTAATTATAGAATTGAGCGACAACGGAATAGGTGTTGAAAAAGAAAATGTATCAAAAATATTTGACACTATGTATCGCACAGACCCTGCACGCACAAAAGTATCGCAAGGTTCAGGCTTAGGGCTTGCGGTGTGCAAACAAATTGTGGAACTGCACGGCGGTCTTATTTGGGCAAGCAGTAAGCAGGGCGAAGGGCTATCAATTTTTATTTCAATGCCAAAAATCGAAGAAAGGAAAGATAATATTGAGTAAGATTTTAATTATTGAGGATGACGAAAATATACTTGACCTTGAAAAAGATTATATAGAAGCAAGCGAAATGCACGCAGACGGCGCAACAGACGGAAACACAGGCCTTGAACTTGCGCTTAATAATGAATATGATTTAATTTTGCTTGATGTAATGCTGCCGGGTATAAACGGTTTTGAAATCTGCAAAAAGATAAGAGAAACAAAAAATACCCCTATTATATTTGTAACTGCAAAGCGTGACGAAATTGATAAAATTTCAGGCCTTGGATACGGTGCAGACGATTATATTGTTAAGCCGTTTTCACCGGCAGAGCTTGTGGCAAGAATTAAGGCTCACATCAGCAGATACAAAACTCTTACAAGCCAAAATACCGAAAACGGCGATATTCTTGTACGCGATAATATAAAGCTTAATAAAAGTACGGGTGAAGCTTTTGTGGGTGATACAGAAATCACACTTACTAAAAAGGAATTTGATGTTTTATACATTTTAGCGTCACATCCAAACACTATATATTCAAAATCACAGCTTTTTGAAAGTGTGTGGGGTTATGATTCACTCGGTGATACATCAACATTAACAGTGCATATTAACAGACTGCGTGACAAAATTAAAGAAGTTGACGAAAATGCAGACTGCATTAAAACCATTTGGGGCAGAGGTTATAAATTCAAGTAACACAACATATAAAACGAGGGGTAAAATGAAAAAGTTTGCAACCGTAATTTTATTATTATCATTAGCGGCGGGATTGTGTATAATCACTTCCTCCTGCACTAAAAATAAGCAAAATGAAGATTGGAAAAGCAACAGTAATTATGACCTGTCACTTCCAAAGCTGAATGAAGACGGATGGTATCTTGTTTTTGAAGATGATTTTGACGGTGACGCTTTAAATCAAAACATAAAATTCGGCGATAAATATAGTGGAAACAGAGATATTTGGACAACATCACCGCACGCAATCAGGTGGCAGAGTGACAATGAA
>CAVLCX010000104.1:0-836 GCA_963661525.1 bacterium | reverse complement strand
GACAATGAAAAAAGCCGCAGCAAGCTTGCTATTGGTGTGATGAAATGGTTGAAGTTAAAAATTCCAATCTAATTATTCATTCAAGGTATGAAGATAATCATACCTACAACGGAAACTGCCCAAAGCAAGGCAGATTTACAGGCGGAATCGAAACAAGGAAAATTGTAGGCGACAGCAATAATAACAAAGGGACAAATGACGAAATGCTTTTTTCGCAGGCATTCGGTTATTTTGAATGTAAAGCTAAATTTCCTAAATCAAAAGGCTTATGGTCAGCTTCGTAAAGGATTGTAAAGAGGACATAACAAACAAATATCAAGCAACAGATTTAACAAATGTGGAAATAACATTTGACGATAAAGAAGTAGACTATACAAAAGCAGGAGAATATACAGCTAATGTTTTTGCTAAGAATGCAAATGATAATGATTATGCAAAACAATATCTGAATGGAACAATTACCTTTGAGGAATATCATAAAAAGTCACCATACGGCTATGAATGTTGGTCTTGTAGTTATTGTGGAAAGTGGACAGGAAATTTTAAATATAGATAATAAGAATAGGAGAAAACCAATGAAAAAAATCTTATCGATAGTAATAGTAGTATTATTGTTAGTTATATCGCTGGCATTTACAACTACAGTTTTTGCTACAAATATTCCGTCAACAACAATTACATCAGTAAAAACAAAAAGTGAAGCATTTACGATTAAATGGAAGAAAAAAACAAATATTGCAGGATACCAAATTCAATATTCTGCTAATAGTAAGTTTAAAAAAGGGAATAAGACAATCAAGATAAAAAAAGTCAAAACTCTATCGAAAAAAATAACA
>CAVLCX010000103.1:4335-6343 GCA_963661525.1 bacterium | reverse complement strand
AAGCAGGTTTATCTAATATCGGTTTAAAATCAAAGTCTTTTTCTTCACCGTTATTAAACCTAACCCAAAGTATAAAATTATCTTTCGGACGAACACCGGATACTTTTAATTGTATTGGATTATTTTCTGCATACGCAATACCGTTTTTAATATACATATATATTCACCTCTTATCTTAATGGCTCAATTTTATCAAATGGAATTTGTCTTACGGCATTATTCCAAGCCTTATACAATTCATCTTCGTGAATAGCAGCCCAAGCTTGAACAAGTTTTAATTGTTTAACAGGTAAACTACCTGCAAGCAATTCACCGTCAATTCCAATTGAAGCTTCGTAACCATTGTAAACTACATGAAAATGTGGTTTATTATGTTGACCGTTATCTGAATACATCATTCTTATAATGATATTATAAAATCTGCATAATTCAGGCACAACAACATCTCCTTTACATTATTATATACAAATTGAATTTGTATTGTCAAGTTGTTTTATCATACTCCACAATATAGATGTCTAAATCCATTTTGTAGTGATATGCAGCAAAACTGCTTTCCTTAATAATGATTTTTTCAACAGTATCCCAATCACCACCGGCAAGACCACATCCCATATTTTTAGGAAATGCAATCTTATATGGATAAGAAACACCAAATCCATTTGTCGGTGGTTTTATCTCAGATAATTGCTTGTAAAAATCCTGTATAGCATATTGCAAGGCTCTGTAATTGGTTTGTTGTTTGTCTGTACCAATATTAAGTTGTCCGTAAAGATTGGCAATATATTTTGGACCACGCCAATCATTTGAACCACTAATAGTTTTTGACAAACAGCAAGTACCTAAAAGCTCATGTGGTTTATATCTGGAAGTATGAGCAATATATTTCTCTTTAACTTCGGGATACATATCAGCTATCTGTTTTGCAAGACCAGCGCCCATTTTTCCTATACAGTTTACTTGATGACATACCACATCGAAATATGAACGATTTAGAATATCGCCTTTTTCAGTTATAAATTTTACCGTATTTGACATAATTACCTCCGGTTATTCGGACAACGGTGTTTGTTCATTAACATACAAGGCTAACTGAATAGCAAAAAACAAAGAACCAAAGTTGTCTGTATCAAAATCATGTTCATAAAGAATATTGTTATTGTAATTTTTGTCATATTCTCTTGGTGTGGAGACTAATTGAACGCCACTACAATTGTCATAATCATTGCTTATAGATAAAGTTCTATGATTATTTAATTCAAGTGTTACTATTTGTTCATCGTAGCCCAAGTCACAATCACCATATAAAAAATCTTTTACGGCTTTTGTCGTATATCTGCGTGCAGTTTTTGTGATTTTAGTAAAAGTTTTGATTTCATTTAATTTTACCGAATGACGAAAATCACTTAGGTATATTGGTGTTTCTTTTGAATTATCAGATTGATCATCCACAACTCTGTACAAATTACCGTTATGTTCAACCATTTGATTTCTTACAAGAAACTCCTGTTTAGGTTTTTCTCTGCTACGGTAACAACCGTTTTCTTTATTCCAATCGCAGAACCGGCAATGTGGGTCAGAATCAAGACACGCACTGCAAAGCATTAATGCTTTACCGCATTCAGGACAAATTGTTTTGTAGCCGTCTTTTTTTACATCCCATACTGTTTTTATTTCTTTTTCGCAGTTAGGGCATGTCTCAGCAATAAGCTTTTTCATTTTTATATTCCTTTCCTTTTCAAATCTCTGTATAAGTATTTGATTACTTCATCCTTGATTTCATCAACAGTTAATCCGGTAGTATTAATTTCATGACTATATATTTTAAGAAATTCATAAATTTCCGGATAATTTGAATCAGACAACTCAAATTTGACAAAATAATCATCTTCATCAAAGTCATAAGGCAAATGGCGTCCATTAAATGCTTCAGTCATTTTCTGCATGAATTCCATTACCTCTTTTTTTCTTTTGCTGAAATTGTTGATTCTTTCTGTTGTAAGTTCAT
>CAVLCX010000103.1:0-4325 GCA_963661525.1 bacterium | reverse complement strand
CCACCGTAAAAACGGTGGTAGTTATTATGTAATATTATTTAGTTTTACAAACCTCAATCATATCACCTGTTGTAAACAATGGTTTTACTGTGTCATTTCGATATGACAGAAGATTTATTGCAAAATATTTTGCATCTTCATTTTCAAGAATGGGCTTTTTAATTTGAGCCAAATCATCATTTGCCGATGCATTAGTGCTTACAAAATTCAAAAGAAATTCTCTCGGTTCAATTTTGTATTGTGCCAAGCCCATTGATGTAAGGGTACAATACAGTTCGTACATATTATTTTTAGAATTAGGCACATAAGCCATTTTTTCTACATCCGAATAATTCCATATCTTACCTGAAATGTCTGTGAATTGACCATCATACACCCTCTCTGGTGCATTTTCTTTCAAGTTAATATCAAACAAATCATCAATTTGTTTTTCATTTAATTCAGCAATAACTGTTTTTGGTAATTTGAAAATCAACTTAAAATATTTTGAACTCATAATTTTCCCTTTCTAATCAATATATTTACCATGTGATGTTGCCATCATATGAGCGATTTCATCACATTTATTATTCAATTCATTATAACTATGACCTTTTACCCATACGAATTTAACATTATGAAAATTGCATAGTTCGTACAATCGTTTCCATAAATCAATATTTTTCACAGGCTCACCGGTTGACAATTTCCAATTATTTTTCTGCCATTTAGTAATCCAACCTTTATTAAAGGCATTAGATACATATTGGCTATCGGTATTAACGGTGACATTGCATTTTCTTTGGATTGCTGATAATGCTTCAACAACTGCAGTCAATTCCATAATATTATTTGTGGTATCTTCCGAATAACCTTTTATGATTTTTTCGTTGTCACCCATAATGATTATGGCACAATAGCCGCCCTCACCGGGATTTCCAAGACAAGAACCGTCAGTATATATTTCAATATCGGATAAAATATCGTCTGAACCGCCAGCTTGTTTTTGTGTATTAACAACTTTTTTACTGATAAATTTCATAAGCTTTTCAAACTTAATAGAATCAATATATGCAGTTGTTACATTCTTATCGAAATCAATAAAGGTAAGAGCAAAAACAAGTTCATCGTTTGAAGGACAATAATTAGTTTCATTCATCCAATCATCAAACAAGTAAATTGCTTTACCAAAGAATCTTTTGTGGCAATAATCTACATTGTAATAATCGAATGAAACATATGTATCATTTGAAAAAACAAGATTTGGAATATCTACAAGATTAAATGTTGTTGATGTATTTAGCATAATTTATTACCTTCCTCGTTCATATAATCTTCAGTGGAAATTTCTTCATAAGATTGTAAAAGACCATCAATAATATAATCTAAATCTATATAAATAGAATCATCTTCATCATAGTCTTCTATTGAATCAACCTTATGCGCGCCAAGTGTAGAAGCAATATCTTCATCTGACCAATCAGCATCAATCATACGATGCAAAGTATCTTCAAGTTGACCGGAAATATCATCACTATTTGATTCACCGATTACATATAAATATCCATAGTAATTTTGTGTTGTAGTAAATCTGAACAACGCATCATTATCTTCTAAGAGTTCTCTTATATCTCTCATAATTTTTTCTCCTTACTATTTTTCAATAAATTCGTTAATATCAAGTTCTTCATCTGCAATTTTTCTGCATTCGGCAAAATATTCGTTGCTTTCTTCGAACTTGAAAGTAACATTATTCTTTTTGAGTTCTTTATCTAATATTCGACAAAGTTTAGGATACTTTACATTTTTATCCTTTTTGTCATAAAGTAGATAATTTGCACTTAAAAACGGAGTACAATATAGATCAACATCACAAGGTTTCTTTAACGATTCAAAAGTTTTTAAAATCGCTGCAAATTCAACGGTTTTTTCATTTGTTGACTGTTCAGTATAACCTCGCAAAATCTTTTTATGCTCACCCATTTTCAACATACAAGCCCAACCTGTGCCTTTTTCCCCAACTGAAACGGCACTATAAATATCAACCTGCATTTTTATTATTTCCTTTCTGTTGCTGTCTTACAAATTTTTCATGAGCTATAGCATCCATAACAGCACAAGATGTAGCATAAGCTTGCCACTGCACTTTTATTTGTAGTGCCATTGCTCGAATTTCTTCCCATCTGGCACCAATTCTAATTGTTTTCTCCGCTTTACCAAATGAATAGTCAGGTGCAATCAAGCCGTTTTCGACCATTTTTCCCGGACCGCTTTCATACATAATGCAAACATCACAATCTTTAAGAATAGATGCTGAAATTTTTAATCTTACACATTCAGGTTTTCCATCTTTACGAATGCCTCTTTCCTTTGCTTTTTCGGCATTTATACCGCTTGGAAAATCCCTAACCGGATTTGTATATTTCGGGTTTTTCTTTTGTTCTTCCAAAATATCCTTAGTCAGTTTGTTTCGTGTAATGTCTTCTGCTAAAACAAGTGCTTTATCAATATCCAAATAAAAATCAGTTTTTTTATTTGATAGCCTTTTCATATTTGCATCACATTCAGCAAACGAAAATCTTACTTTTCCAATGGAAAAAGCATCAAAATACACTTTAAGCAAAGAACCTTTATTCTTTGTTTCGTTTTTATTGTAAAATTCAGCAATTGTTTTTATTGGATTAGTTGAAACCCAATATGGCTTATTATCTGCCATAATATTCCTCCTTATTTTTATAAAAATTCAAATTATAAATAACATTAAAAAAACTCATTCTTATACAAATGCATAAAAATGAGTATAAAAAAAGACAGTTATCCCTTGAGTAAAATCAAAAATAACTGTCTAATAAAAAATAACTTAATATTAAATATAATTTATACTAATATTATATTACATTGTAAAAATATTGTCAATAAAAAAGAACACCCTTTCGGATGTTCTTTTTATAATAATTAACTCGCTTTTTGGCAATTACTTTTAGAAATCCTCATGAATTTTTCGAGAGTTTCTGCGATAGTAATATCATCCTCTTTGTAATAAATGGTGTTTCCGTGCCAAGAACCTTTAGTTCCGTTTATTTTTGTCTTACATTTGATTCCGACACCGCCACAATTTTTCCATTCGTGAAGGTTTTTGCTGTAATCATCAAGAAGAAAACAAGTTTCATCAATTTTCCCAACTTTTTGATGCATAGCTGCAAATTCAGCCTTGATTGTACCATATGGTACAAATATTCTGTTTTCTCTTTTAATTTCCGGTAGGAAATAGTCAAGTGAAAGATCTTTTTCTCTTCTTGCATAAAGTGAATCATCAAAATATGATGAAAGAATAAATACTTCAACATCAGGATTTCTCTTGATGAAAGTTTTAATACCCTCTATCATTTTAAGATGAGGTCTGCAAGTTAAAAAATAGCCTTTTTTATAAAGCTTATCTTGTGCATCAAGATGCTCATCCCATTTATAAAGAGTGCCATCCATATCAACAAAAAGTTTTTTACACATATTTTTATTTCTCCTTAATCTTATTTTCGTCCATTTTTGCACTACAATAAGGACAATATCTATAAAGCTCACTCTCATCATTAACATCATAAAAACAAACGGTATTTTCACAAGCAGAACATTTACAATCCAGACATCCTAAATCGCCTCCGACTACTATCCAATGAGCGTGTTGCTGTGTATCAACAGTCGGCATGTTTCTTATATCAGAAACCTTTATAAAATAGTCGTGTCTTGGAAATGCTCCGTTCTCCGTTTGAAGTGAATATTGTTTCTTTTTTAATAGCTTTTGTCTATCAATAAAATCAGACATTATTTGTCCTCCTTATTAAGTTCTTTTCGAAATTCTCTCATAAAATCTAAAGCTGATGTTGTGAGAGTCGGTACAAATAAAATGTTATTTTCAGATAACGCATTAAGTATACAGTTAAAGCCTTCGTCAGAACGCATAATTTCTTGAATAACCATCTCGTAATCGTCTTTGTACCAACCTTCAGGACATTGTTCAGGGTCTATTAAAGATTCTTGATGATATACAAAAATATAATCGTTTTTAACGCCTTGAATGATATTATGTTTCAAAGCTAAATCAATAATATCTCTTACATCTTGCGCAACGATAAAACCATCCTCATTTCGTCTGATTTTATAAATTTGTTCTACCATAAAGAACACCTCTTAATCTTCCCAACCGCAAACTTCACGAATAGCAATACCAACACTGTCGGTATATTTTTCAATATCCTCTTGTGTGAAGGTGTTATCGTAAATCTTATCCTTGAATTCTTCAATCTCATCTTCACTAAGACTTGTTTTGAAGGTTCTGTAAAGATAATGGT
>CAVLCX010000102.1:2034-6396 GCA_963661525.1 bacterium | reverse complement strand
GAATAGTCATCCGGCCTAAGTTCGATTTCACCAAAATATACGCTCATTGTAGGTGTTTGCGCTTTACCGTTATATTCAACATCATTAACTTGAACAGTTGCGTTTTCGATATTGTTTGTAACGGTTAAATTGATAGTTTTTGTCTTAACTGCTGTGTAAATATCGTCCTTAACAGCAAGAGCATAAATATTGATTGAAGCAACACCGTTACTGATTGCGTTGACTGTAAATGATGCATTTCTGTTGTCTGTACCCTGTACAAACGATACAGTAGCAACATTTGTATTGGTTGATTCGATATAAATATGGTCATTATTAGTAGATACATAAGGTTCTAATTGAATTGTATCGCTGAATGAAGTGCCGCAAGGCACTAATTTACTTGCTCCGGTAGAGGTTTTAATGTTTGTTGTTTTGGTATTATTGTTAATTATAATACCGTTTTTAACAACATCTGCATCGTCAATTGACATACCTGCCATAAGGGCATAAGCAGTAAATGTTAAAATATCGTTATTCTTTGAATTGGTTTGAACTGTTAAGATATTGTTATCGAATTTTGATGTGCTTGTAATGTATCCTGCTTTTTTTGCTTCATCTATTGTCATAAGGACAGAATTGTTCGCAACAATTCGCCATTCAATAACATCATTTGCTTTTTCGCCACTTGCACTTAATGCGCTACATTCAATATTGATTGTTTCGCCGGAATAAATTGAATAAGTATTTTCCTGTGTTTCGTTCTTTAATAAAGTTGTATTGCCGACCGCAGTTGGCTCTATTGTTAATGCTGATGTCCTAATTGCCGGAACAATTTTTACAGGAATTGTCATTTCTTTAGCTGTAACTGATGAAACAGCTTTGATATATACATTATCAGAGCAATCCTTAATTGCTTCAATTATTCCGTTTTCTATTTTTAAGTAATCGGTATCATTCGTGTAAATAGTAATATCTTCTTCGGCATTAGATGGATTTTTAGTTGCAGATATTTTGAATTTGTGGCCAACAGTAAGGGTAGGTGTAATTTTACTGTCAAAACCATCAATATTGATGCTAATTGATTTAACAGCTTGTTTAACTGTTACATTGCAAGAAGTCGTTTTATCAACTGTGTTTCCTCTCGAAGCGTGAGCCGTGATTGTAACAGTACCTGCGTTTTTAGCCGTTACCGTGCCTTTGTCCTTGTCAACAACGGCAATAGAGGTGTCTGAAGACTCGTAATATACATTATCTGTATAGTTTTGAGCCGGATTTGTTTCAAGCTCGCCCGAAAGCTCAATTTGATTATTTTTTTCGGTATAAATCGTGTAATCAGATTGCTTAAAGTTAATAGATGTGATAGGATTAGCCTGCTGAACAGGGATTTTTACAACATGGCTTACCGTTCTCGGAATACCGCTGTTTTCCATTGAAACAGCCTCGGCTAATAAATATTTTGTGCTTGAATCATTACCTTTTGGAATAATTGTGCAACCTAATTTATTATCATCAAGAATAATTGTTGAAAGTGTGTCAACTTCTGTCAGAGATGAATCATTATATAAAGTGTATTTGATTTCATCATTTGCGTCGGTAGGCTTTATTGTTGAGCCGATTTTAATTGTGTCGCCTTCAACAACTGACGGAATTGACTGATTATCGGAATAAGCCTTGTTGTCATAAATAACATTGAAACTATCAAGAGGTATACATTTCTTAAGTGTAATATTTTTTACTGTACCGACAGCACTTGTTCCGCCGAATGTTATGCTTGATATTAAATCGGCTTTTTTTGAAACTGTGAAAGTATAGGTGCCGTCGCTGTCATTTGATGTATAAGAAACATGCTTTGTCAAATTCTTATCAGCCGGGTCACTGACTGCAATGTCAATTGAATCATCATTGTCGTTTGGTGAAACAGTAGGTTTAAGAGTGGCTGATTTTTCTTGGTCAATATATAATGTTGATGAATTATTATCATATGATGAATTATTTATGCCGCTTGCATCTTCAATAAATTCAACATCAATTTTTGAATATGGAATTTTAACCGTAAAACTTTGCACACAGGTGTAACTTGAGTCTTTAGTTGCGGCTGTAACTGTAATAACCGGGCGTGTCGAATCATCAACAGCCGGTAATGTTACTGTTGCATTTTGTGAAAGGGTATAAGTACCGTCGCTTTCCTCATTTAACTTTACTGCCGGTGTGGCTGCAACTTTAACAGTATAATTTGTAACATTTGTGCAAGTTGCTTTCCAATCGAAACCGCCGCTTGACTTTATTTCGTTAGCAGTATTTTCATCTAAACCGTTAATTTGCGCGGTTGCTGTTTTTTGTGTGCCTGCATAAATTTGACCGCCGATTGTAAGCTTGCAATTATTATCATCGGCAAATGCAGGGACTAATCCTGTTGAAAGCATCAGCAAGGATAATAATATCGCAATTGATTTTTTAAATATTTTTTGCATATCCTAATTCCTCCGTTATTTTGTGCTACAAAAAACATAAATATATTCTAATTATAAACCTTGTTAACAATTTGTTCAATAATAATTATTAACGAAAAATCAGCCCCCGTTTTGTTCAATATTTACAACTACTATTTCAGGGTGATTAAATAATCTTAAAGGAAATTCCGAATTGCCCAGTCCTCTGCTTACTATAAGTTTCGGCCTCTCACCGAAAGTTCCGCGTGCGTATTTGGGTAAAACACCTTGCCCCGGTGAAAATAACGGCCCTATAAACGGCATTATCCATTGGCCGCCGTGTGCGTGACCCGATAATTGCAAGTCAAAATCGTATTGAGAATAGTTTAATTCTTTAATCCCTTCGAAATTTTCCGGGAAATGACTTAAAACTAATTTGAATTTATCACTTTTTTCAAGTTCTTCAAAATATTTGCTCATATCTTTATATACAAAAGTACCGTTTTTTCTTGCCTTGTAATCGCTGAAATCGGCTTGGTTTTCATCAAGTCCCAATATTGTGCAGCAGTCGCTTTCAATACATTTATTTAACAGCACATTAAAACCGGCAGCTTGAAGTTCTTTCATCAATTCATTAAAATTATCAAGCCGCCTTTCGTGATTTCCTGTTATATAGTAAACCGGTGCAATTTTTATTAACTGCTTTGCATATTCAAGCATTTTATCCTTATTTTTGCAGTGGTCGTTAACATAATCACCGGTAATGCATATTATTTGCGGCTTTTCTTTTTGAGTTTTTCCCAAAACTTTTTTAAAAGGTTTGGAATGGAAATCGGATAAATGCACTATTTTGAAATTTTTTGTTGCATCTTTACTTTTAATGTTGTAATATGAAACATCTATTTTGTTATTTTCATAATAGCAAAATGCAAAAAAGAGAGCAAAAAGTATTAAAATTGCTAAAAATACCATAAATATCACCAAATATATAATATAATTTATTCTCTTTTAAGTCAATGTTTAAAATTTGTTATCAAATTAAAAGGGATTTTAAGTTATAATGCGTATATAATATTGAAAGGGTGAGAATTTTGGATGCTTCTATTCGTATTTTAGCACAGGAAAATGAAAAGAAGATTTTGTGTGACAGGGCTTGCCTGGCTGTGAATTCACGGGGAAGGGCTGTGCCTGAAGATGAATGTAATGTGAGGACATGCTTTCAGCGTGACAGGGATAGGATTATTCATTGCCAAGCTTTTCGCCGCCTTAAGCATAAAACCCAGGTTTTTTTAGCACCGAGCGGTGACCATTACAGAACAAGGCTTACTCATACGCTTGAAGTGGCGCAGATTGCGCGCACCATTGCAAGAGCATTAAGGCTTAATGAGGATTTAACAGAAGCTGTTGCACTCGGCCATGATTTAGGGCATACACCTTTCGGCCATGCAGGTGAGCGCGCACTTAATCAACTTTGTGAAAACGGTTTTCGCCACTATGAACAGAGTGTGCGTGTAGTTGAAAAAATAGAAAAAAACGGTAGAGGTTTAAATCTTACCGATGAAGTTAAAAACGGAATTCTTTGCCATACTAAAGGTGAAGAAGCGTATACGCTTGAGGGGCAAATAATTAAAATTGCCGATAAAATTGCTTATATTAACCATGATATTGACGATGCCGAAAGAGCTGGTGTACTTGCCGAGGAGGATATTCCTTTAAGTTTAAGAATGCAGCTTGGTATGACTAAATCAGAGCGTATTAACAATATGGTTATTGATGTAATTAACAACAGTGAGGATAAAATAAGAATGAGTGAAAGTTGCTATACTTCATTTATGGATTTGCACAATTTTATGTTTACTGCTGTTTACACAAATCCTGTTTGCAAGGGCGAAGAAAAGAAAGCAGTAAATATGCTTATTAACATTTACAATTATTATATTAAGCATATTGA
>CAVLCX010000102.1:0-2024 GCA_963661525.1 bacterium | reverse complement strand
AGGAGCGTGCAGTATGCGACTATATAGCCGGAATGAGCGATACATACGCATTAAAAATATTTAATAAGCTTTTTGTACCAATGTTTTGGTACGACTGATGATGAAAGGAGTTGAAATAATATGCCGCTTAATGAAAACTTTTTGCAAGAATTAAAATATAAAACGGATATTGAAGATATTATTTCAACTTATGTTACACTTAGAAAAAGGGGTAACACATCAGTAGGGTTATGCCCGTTTCATAATGAAAAGACACCGTCATTTACTGTATATAACGATACACAATCATTTTATTGCTTTGGCTGCGGTGCCGGCGGTGATGCAATCGGATTTATAAAAAAAATTGAAAATCTTGATTATATTGACGCTGTTAAAATGCTTGCCGAAAGGGCAGGTATGCAAATGCCGCAAGACGGGTTTGATGACAGTTTATCAAAAAAGCGAAGGCGAATTTTGGAGATAAACAGAGAAACTGCAAAATTTTATCATTCATATATGATGTCACCCGAAGGAAAAGTTGGCTATGATTACTTCATTAACCGTGGATTATCGCCTAAAACCATTACTAAATTCGGGCTTGGCTATGCACCGGATAATTGGGATTCACTTTTAAAGCATTTAAGGTCACTCGGTTTCAGCTATGGTGAAATGCTTGATGCCGGCGTTATCAAAGTATCTAAAAGCAACAGATTTTTTGATTTCTTCAGAAACAGGGTGATTACACCTGTTATAAATGTCAGAGGAAATGTAATTGCTTTCGGTGGCAGAGTTCTTGACGACAGCAAACCAAAATACCTTAATTCATCCGATACCCTTGTGTATAAAAAAACAAATGAACTTTTTGCATTAAACCTTGCGAAAGACAGCGGAAGCGACACGCTTATTTTGTGTGAGGGGTATATGGATGTAATATCTATGCACCAAGCAGGCTTCACCAATGCTGTTGCCGGCTGCGGAACGGCGCTTACTAATGAGCAGGTTCGTTTAATAAGCAGGTATGCAAATCAAGTTATTTTGGGATATGATGCCGATGAAGCGGGCCAGAAGGCAGTGCATAAAGCGGTTACTTTGTTCAAAAATACCGATGTTAAAATTAAAGTTCCGCGATTTACCGGCGGCAAAGACCCTGATGAAATAATAAAGAAAATGGGAAGAGATAAGTTTAAAGGGATGCTTGAGGGGGCATCAAACGATACTGAATTTTCTTTACTCGAAATAAAAGAAAGATATGACCTTGAAACAACGCAGGGAAAAATTGATTTTGTAGGTGATGCTTTAAAAGTTATTGCAACGCTTCAACCTGTTGAGCAGGATTTGTATTTAACAAGGATTTCAACCGAACTCGGAATTGAAAAATCAAGTTTGAAAATTCAGCTTCAAGGCATAGTTAAGCGAAAAGCAAGCAGAGATAAGAAAAACCATTTTAAAACAATCGTTAATGATTATACAAGAAATGTCACAAGGCAGACTTATGACACGGGTATTTCAATCAAACAATCAAAAGCTGAAAACAGACTTTTAAGTTTGCTTATGGTATATCCCGATTGTGCAAAATTGCTTAACGATTTTGATTCATCCCGCCTTTCAAGCGGATTTGTGAAAAAAGCATACGATGTTATTCTTGAAAAAATACGCGACGGTTCTGATTTGGATTTAATGACTTTCGGTGATGTTTTTACCGATGATGAATATGCCAAGCTTTCGCGAATTATAAATGATGATACAGAAAGCAATGATTCCAAAAAGGAATTTTCGGATTGTATCAAAATCATAAATCAGGAATACGAAAATAAAAATTCCTCGTCACCGTCAGATATGAGTGATGACGAGTTTAGAAATTTGTTTAGTAAAATAGGCAAATGATATAATAATTAGGAATACATAAAGTGGAGGATATTTATTTATGAAGGAAATCAATCTTGCACCGGCTCAGCCAACGAGCGAGGAAAAGAAAAATGCTGCGTTTAAAAGGCTTATTGATAAAGGCAAGCAGTCAGGTCATCTTTCAACACAGGATATTGATA
>CAVLCX010000101.1:5982-6445 GCA_963661525.1 bacterium | reverse complement strand
CGTCTTCGCTTCGCAAAAAGTAATCTACATATTTTTCAGCACCGTTTTCAACTAATTTTTGTGATAGTACCGTGATTTTGTTATGCCCGAAAAACGCACGCTTTGAAACACATTTTGCAAGCGAATTTATTGCCGAGGAAACAGTATTACCGTTTGACGAGGAATTGAAAGTCATATTTCCGTCGGGATTTTCGGATGAATTGCTCATCCCGATTTTTAACGACTGCAAAGTAACATCTATATCTTCACTTTCGGTTAAGTCAATACCCACACCCTCTACTATCAGCAAATCTTTCAAATGTCTGTTTTGCGAACAGCCTGAAAAAAGAAGCAGGCACAAAGCAATTGATATTAAACTTTTAATAAGCTTTGACAAGTTCATCACCATAATTTTTCTTTTTACACACTAATGTGCCGGCAGGAATAATAACACAGAAAACGAAAAACAAAATCATTGTAAATT
>CAVLCX010000101.1:0-5972 GCA_963661525.1 bacterium | reverse complement strand
TGAATTTCAGCATTAAAATACTTATTACAAATACGATAAACGAAGATGCAAAAACAAAACTTCTTTCCGGTTTATTGCCGATACAGGAACTCGCACAGTAAAGCGATGTAACAGCCTTAACAAAAACGCCCATAATCCAAAAAGAAATATGAAGTACATCAAGTCTTTCAAATGTGCCGAATTTAGATATTTGAAAAAATGAATAAAACGGAAAGTTACGAATAACCACACTTTTGCCCATTACGGCAATTGCAAAATAAAGCAAGATAAATACGGTTAAAAACGACAAACATACAGACCTTATATAACTTCGTTCACATTTTCCGTTAACCTTGGGAAAAATTGCTAAAAACATTGCAATTTCACTTGTATTTGATGCAAAAACAACCGAGTTTTTAATTAAATCAAATTTTGAAGAAGTTATAACGGGGTATAAGTTTATCTCCAAAAATGTATTAAAATTGCATAGTATAACCGAAATAACAGCAAGACTTAAAAGCACAAAGCAAAAGGCAGAAAATCGCGACAATGCTTCTATCCCCAAAAAAGTGCCGTAAAAAGCGCAGGCACAAACTATAAGCGCAAAAAGCCAGCCTTGTGTTTCGGGATTTAAAGTTGTGGAAGCAAAATATGAAAACCTGCTGACACTTACCGAAGCAACAATTAAAAAATATGCATAATAAAGTTTTGACACCCATTTAACATCAATCGGATTTTTTCCTTTTTTACAGCAAAATATTGCAGGCAGAGAGAATACAACAGTTAAAAGCATCGCCAAAATATAGCTTATTAAAGACTGCGAATTTATTTCCGTTTTGCTGACCGAATGAACACTTGTTAAACTCACAACTATTCTGCAAATAAAAAGAATATAGAACAATCCAAGCGGTGAAATTTTACCTCTTGTTGCCGATTTTGACATCTATTTCTGCCCCTCTCAAGTTATTTATTCTTACTTTTCTTTTAGAAAGTTTTAACCAAGACTGCCTATAAAACAAATCAGCAAGTGATTTTTTATCAAACGGAGAAATCGGAGCGCAGTAAGGCACACCGTATGGGTTAATGGCACATATATTCATACACAAAACAGCCGCAGCTAAAATAATACCGTACATTCCCGTGAGTCCGCCGATTAAAATAAAAAAGAAGCGCAAAACAGACACACTTTCATAAAGTGAAGAAACAACATATGACGAAATTGCGGTAAGTGCAATTACAACAAGCATAGGTGCGCCGATAAGCCCTGCCGATACCGTTGTTTCACCGATTACAATACCGCCGATAATAGAAACCGCGTGGCCGACTGCTTTGGGCAGACGCAATCCCGCTTCACGCATAATTTCATACAGTATCAAAAGCATTAAAGCCTCTGTCATAAGCGAATATGGGGTTGTTATTTCTTCCCTTGCTATTGTATAAAGCATAGATGTAGGAATGAGTTCCTGATGAAATGTGCCTATTGCAACATATACCCCCGGTAAGAATATTGACAAAACGAATGAAAAATAACGAAGTAATCTGATAAAGCCGGAATAAAACGGCGGCGTATCATAATCATCAGGTGACTGAAAATTATCACTGAAAAGAGAAGGGGTATAAAGTGCTATCGGCGAACCTTCCACTAAAACAACTACCCTGCCCTCAATCAGCTTTGATACAATTATATCCGGGCGCTCGGTTGACGAAACATCGGAAAACATTGAATTTATATTGGTATCAATAAACGGGACAAGCGTGCCGAAATCAGTCAGAGTATTAAGATTGGAACTTTGAAGTGCCTGCGTTATTTGCGAAACAAGCTCTTTATCTGCCCTGTCATCCATATAAGCAATTACACAGGGCGTGGGTGCAGAAGAAGCAAGTTTAATTTGTTTAAGCTTCAAATGCGGAGTTTTAAGCCTTTTTCGCAAAAGTGCTTTATTAGTATTAAGCACTTCAACGAAAGCTTCTTTCGGTGCTTTGGTTGACTGTTCATTAGACGGTTCATCAACACTTCGTGCCGGAAGAGATTGAATACCGAATGCAAGTGCTTTATCTTCCCCGTCAACCAAAACAACAGCAAAGCCGGACATAACATAGTAGTAGCAATCGGCAAAAGTTTCGGCATCGTTTAGTTCTACCGAATTTGTTATTGATTTTTTAATGGTATCAATATCTATTTCATCACAGCGAAGAATCGGAGATACCACCATTTGTGAAAGCTGCAAAGAATCAATAAGTCCGTCACAAGCCATAATAAGAAATTCTCTGTTTCCTGTTTTTGCCTTTCTAATCAGGAAATCGGAGCAATCTACGAAATCGGTTTTGATACGATTGTAGTTTTCTTCAAGACTTTTTGAAAGATTCATATAATCACCTGTATTATTATGACAAATTGTGAGAAAAATATTATAGGTGATAATATGAGTTTAGTAATAATCCGCGCTTTTATTATATATGTATTTGTTATTGTGGCAGTAAGAATAATGGGTAAAAGGCAAGTCGGCGAATTAAAACCGCACGAGCTTGTAATCACTTTTTTAATAAGTTCAACAGCCACAATTCCGCTTCAGGATAACAATATGCCGCTTTTAAACTGCATAGTGCCGGTACTGCTGTTTGTAAGCTTGGAAATTATAGTTGCCATTTTAAGTGTAAAAAGCGTTAAATTCAGAAATTTAATTCAGGGAAGACCGATTGTTATTATAGACAAAGGAAAAATAGACGAAAAAAAATTAAGGCAATTAAGATTTACAGTTGATGATTTATGCGACGCATTAAGGCAACAAGGCTATTGGGACATTGCAGAAGTTCAAAATGCCGTAATAGAAACAAACGGAAGCATAAGTGCGGAAAATTGGGAAAAATACAAACCGCTTACTGCCGACAGTGTAAAAATAAGTGTTGATGACAAGGGGCTTCATACCGCAATAGTAATAGACGGAAAACCCGTTGAAGAATATTTTAAAGATAAAAGTATCAAATTAAGCGAAATCGAATTGCTGTTAAACGCAAACGGAAAAGAAGCCGAAAAATTACTTTTGATGACAGTTGATGATAACGGTAATGTTTACACCGTTAGGAAAGGCAGTACAAAATGAAAAAAATATATATTGCGGTAGTTTTTTTAATTATTTGCACAGGTGTTTGCGTGTTTGAACAGATGACAATAAATAATGTGTACACCAAAACAAGTGAGATAATAAACACTGCACTGGAATTAAACGAGGAAAAAAAATTTGAAGAAGCAAAAGAAGAATGTAAAAAATTAAGAACGGTATGGCAGAGCAAATATCCGTATCTTTCCGCTATGATTGACCATGCACAGCTTGACAGCGCAAACCTTGCGATTAAAGCAACAAAAGATATAAAAAAAGATGATGAAGACGAATTAAGCGAAAAACTGATTGATGCAAAAAATGAAATACAGATTTTAAAAGAAAATCAATCAATAACTTTAGGCAACATTTTTTGATGTAAAATCAAGATGAACACTTTTACATTTTCAACATAGGATAGTTTAGAAAATGTGAAAGGAGGTTAACCTAATGGGTTGCGGATGCAATAACTTTGGTTGTGGCGGTTCATCTTGGATCATCATTCTTATTATCATCTTACTCCTCTGTGGCGGATGCGGCGGCAATGACTGCGGATGCGGTTGCTAACAGCTGACAAAAAGGCTTTGGAGCTTTTGCTTCAAAGTCTTTATTTTTTTAATTTATTTGTCAAAATTAGTCAAAGTTAAAAATAATATCTATTATTTATGGAATTCATTGACAAATAAACCATATAATGATATATTGTCCTTGATAGATTATATAGTAATACTATCAAAAAATTTACAAGCCGAAAGGCAATTGAAGGAGGAATTGCAAATGAATTTTGCAAAAAAGACAATGTCTTTTGCATTGGCATCAATAATGGCTGCTTCCAGTTTATTAACCGGAACATCTGCTTTAGCTGCTGATAAAAAAGTCATCACACCGATGACCGGCTCATCGCAAGCTATTGTTGCCACTGTTAAGGACAACCAAGTGAATGGTACAAGCTACTATTCATTCACGCCTGCAACAACAGGTTACTATGCTGTTGCATTAGCAAGCACACCGATTTATAAAAGCACAGACGGTACTTACAGTGCAAATTATACAACGGGTGCAAGAAGAGTTGACGAAGCAAGTGTCAGCATAAGCAAAAGCTATAATGCTACTTCTGACGAGTTTGATGAAAATGTCACTTATTTAAGTGCGCCTCAATCTTATGTAACAGATTGGACACAAGCATCAGAAAGCAGTGTACCAGTAGAAACAAAAGGATATTATGACGCTTTAGACACAGTTCAGCTTACAGGCGGTCATACATATTATATTAGTGCTTACACAGATTCTGTATATAATTGGGTTAATGGTAGTGCAAATTATATTACAGGCAGTGCTACACTCACAATCACACCGTCTGATTGGAATGTAAACATAAAAAATAAAACAGTAACCACAAAAACATTTAAGAATTTTGAAGACGAAACATATAACACCACTACACCTGTTGCTTCTGTAAGCTATGTAGGCGCAGCTAAAGATGTTGTTGTTCCGAATTTAGTAAACAATACTATCCCTGTTGAAAGCTTTAATGCTTCATATAATGAAAAAATCACTTCACTTACACTTTCAGCAAATGTAAAATCAGTTAGCGGTTTAAATGATATTAAAACACTTGCATCAGTTAACCTTGCAAATGTTGAAAAAATTGAATCAGGTGCATTCAGCGACTGTTCAGCTCTTAACAATGTAGTTATTCCTGCATCTGTTAAGACTATCGGCTCAAGTGCATTCAGCGGTTGCTCTGCACTTTCAAGCGTAACATTTAATGAAGGTGTTAAAAAGATCGGCAGTTATGCATTTTACAACACAGCACTCAAAACTGCTGTTCTTCCTGCTTCAGTAGTAAGCATCGGAAGTTATGCATTCGGCTATGTTGAAAACCTTGATACTAACACAGTTACCCCTTACGATACAACAAGCGTTCTTGCTGACGGCTTTGTAATGGGCGGCAAATCTGTTGAAGCTGCAAACTATGCTGCTATCAACGGTATTGCATACTATGATATGACAAACGGATGCCCACACGCTTATGTTGTAACAACAGTACCTGCAACAGTATTTGCAAAGGGTAAAAAAATTAGCACTTGCCCACTCTGCGGTAACACAATCACAAAGTCAATCAAGAAAAAGACTTTCAAGATTTCTTCACTCAAAGCTGCAAAGAACGCTTTAACAGTTAAAGCTGCTGCTCAGACTGAAATGAAGGGTTACCAAGTACAGTACTCAACTTCAAAGAAGTTTACAAAGAAGACTACTAAAACTGTAAAGGTAGCAACAACAAAGAAGCTCAATAAAAAGATTAAAGGTCTTAAGAGCGGTAAGAAGTACTATGTAAGAGTTCGTGCTTACAAAATGAACGGTAAGAAGACTGTTTACAGTGCTTGGACTGCAAAGAAGAGCGTAAAAGTTAAATAAGGAGGGGTATAATAATGAATACAATTGCTAAAAAAACATTATCTCTTGTTTTTGCCGGCGCAATGGCTCTTACTTCTTTAACAGTAGGCTCAGTCAGTGCATTCGCAGCAGGAGCATCAGACTATAAAGCAGTAGCAGAAGGTGTTACAACAGTTGACAGCACAAAAGTTGCTTTCACCCCTGCAACAACTGCTTACTATAACATTTCTCTTGCAAAAAGTGTAAATAATGAATCAGCTTCATCGAGCTATCAATTTAACAACGAATATAACAATAAATTTAACGATGAATATAACAGATATGATTTCGAGAGTGCATATTCATCAAGTTATTATATTAAATCAGTTAATACAACACCTGATTCAGAAGGTTTAGTATACGGAGTAAATCGCAAAACAGTATATACACCGGCACAAAATACATATAAGCTTATTGCAGGCGATACATACTATTTAGACCTTTCAGATGCATCAGCAG
>CAVLCX010000100.1:0-6460 GCA_963661525.1 bacterium | reverse complement strand
AGCAGGTGGTTTTTTGTTTCGCACCTTTCGGTGCTCAACTGCCTAAAGGCACTAATAAATTACCTCCTGTATTCGGTTGATACAGGAGGTTTTGTTATATATAAAAATATGTTTATAAAACAAGGCGACATGCGGTCGCCTTTTAATTGTTGCTTATTTACTTTCTGCGTGATGCGAGCTCAGATGAAATCTTTGCTTTCTTTTCACCTACTATATCATATTTGAACATAGGGAAAATTGAAAGGAGAGCAAGTATGCCCGGAAGTGCAGTATAAGCAAAGAAGATAATATCTTTAGTCTTGGTGGTAAATGTACCGTCTGAAAGAGATTCATAATAGCCTGATTTTTGAACAAAGATAAGGCCTACTGCTGTGCCGAGTGCAAGGCAAACTTTAATAGTAAGAGTAAGGATTGAGTAGCATGCACCCTCCATACGCTTACCTGTTTCATGCTCGTAATAATCTACTGCGTCTGCTGTCATAATCATCGGCATAAGGGTAACTGCACCAAACTGCAAGCCGATAAGGAAAAGTGATGCATAGAAAAGAACGGTAAGCACCATATTTTTAGGTGACTGGAACCAAAAGTGACCGATTACAAATGAGAAAATAGAAGCGGCAAAGCCATAAACCGAAAGAAGAATATACGCATTTCTTTCATTAAGCTTTTTGATAAGAAGCGGACAAAGTGCCATACTTATCATTGAGCCGACTGCTGTAACAATACCCAAAACAGCCACAAGGTTTTGGCTGCCTAATATAACTGTTGCTGCCTGAACCTGAATACCCATTGCCATCTGCCTGCCGAAGCCAAGGAAATAAGAAATAATAACAAGCATAAAAGGTTTATTATTCTTAAGTGCGGCAACCATATCTTTAAAAGTTGTTTTTTCCTGTGAAGTATTTGTTACTCTCTCTTTATTTATAATAGGGATGAGAGCAAATAAAACGCAGCCCAAAATTGCGGTTAAAAGTGCGGTGAAAAAATACTCTGTGCTAATCATAGGGGTATCCGTTTCTCCGCTTTTAACAAATACTTTTGAACCGCCCGGAATAATAAGACATACGATAGGAACGATTACAACGCAAGCTGAAAAACCAACCTGCTTAAAAGTATTTGAAATTGAAACAACATTTGTTCTTTCAGTTGGGTTAGGGGTTAAAACCGATGCAATACCCTGTGACGGAACATCGCCCATAGTCATTGCAATACTCCAAACAAGATATGTAAGGAATATCCAAACATAAAGGCCGACACCCTTGAAAGGAACTTTGACAAATACAATTGCGGTAAAAATAAGAAGCGGTGCAATTGAATATAAAATCATTGATTTGAATTTGCCAAGCTTACTGTGTGAGCGGTCAACAAGGTTACCTACAACCGGGTCGGCAACTGCGGATACAATTTTTGCAACTAAAATAAGAATTGCAACCAAGCTTACATTTGCCCCGAGTATTGAACCGTCAAATTCAGCCTGATATGAATTAAGAAGCCCTACTATTGCCTGAAAGCCGAAAAGACCGAGCGAATATGCCGCCACTTCTTTAAACGACATATGCTTTGTTTTTGTAATATCTTCCATAATTACCTCCATAAAAAAGCATAAAAGGGCGGAAGTATCGCCATTGATACTTCTACCCTTTTAAATAATCTAATCAATCCTTGAATACTTCGCTGAAAAGGTCAATATCTGCCATCTTCATAATTGCAGAGAAAAGTTCTGAACCTGCAACAGGAAGAAGCCTGTTAAATACTGACATTGCGTGTGCATCAAAACCGTGAACCATCATCGGCCTTTTATGCTCAATACCGAACATAATCATTTTAACCATAAGGTCACAATCTGTTGAAATCATATCCATAACCTTTTGGCCCTTACCGCCTGCATTTGACTGGTCACGGAAAATATCTGTTTTAGTAAAGCCCGGGCATACAAGGCCAACATAACACTTACCCTTGAATTCAACCCTAAGTGCTTCAGTAAAGCCTTTGAGTGCAGCCTTTGATGAGCTGTACATTGATGTACCTGCCAAAGTCATAAGAGCGGCAGATGAATCAACATTGATGATACCAGGGTCATCCTGAGTTAAAAGAACAGGTAAAAATGTTTTAACACCGTAAACACAAGAATAGAAATTGATGTTCATTGCTCTTTCAATTTCTTCATATGAATATCTGTCAAATCTCTTAAATTTAGGAAGAATACCCGCGTTGTTAACAAGAACTGAAGGAACAATACCCTCCTCTTCAAGCTCACTTGCAAAATTTTCCCAAGCCTCCCTTGATGATACATCAAAGAGCTTGTAAGAAAATTGGTCTTTATACATAGGACCGAGTTCTTCAATAAATTTAAGCATTTTTGCTTCATTTCGTGCAACACCTACTACACGGCAGTTATGCTTTTTAATAAGTGTAGCTGCAATGCCTGCGCCCATACCGCCGGAAGCACCTGTAACAATTACAGTTTTACCGTTGAGCCAGTCACCGCAAAGAGCTTTAGTATAATCACTCATAAATAGTTATCCCCCTATTTCAAAATACTTAATTATTATACAATAGTTTTTAAAACTAATCAATAGCTTTTATTCTAATTTTTTACAGCAAGAAAAGATAGACACAAAGCTATTGTAAACCTATCGCGATATTTTAGTTGACAATAAACTCCTTTAGTGGCATAATCATTAAGAAAATTTATTATCGAAAGGCAAAATTATGAGCGAAACAACTAATCAAAATTCAAACACAAAAAACAGAAACAAAATTTTAAGCATTGTATATATCGGCGTATCAGCTGCGTTGATTGCAATCTGCTCCTGGATTCAAATTCCGCTTACAGTTCCTATCACATTGCAAACTATGGGTGTATGCCTTGTTTCAGGCCTTTTAGGTTTTAAGCGCGGTACACTTGCTACACTTGTTTTCATCCTTTTAGGTGCAATCGGTGTTCCTGTATTTGCAGGTTTTTCGGGCGGACTTGCAGTAATCCTCGGCTCAACCGGCGGATATATCATCGGTTTCATATTCACAGCGTTAATTGTAGGCTTTGTATCTGATAAATTCAAAGGCAAGCTTATTCCTCTTATTATATCAATGGTAATAGGAATTCTTGTTTGCTATGCATTTGGTACAGCGTGGTTTGCTGTGGTATACAACAAAGCAAACGAGCCTGCTTCACTTGCTACCATTCTTGGCTGGTGCGTAACTCCTTTTTTAATTCCTGACGCTGTTAAAATCGTTATTGCCGCAATACTTACCAACAGGCTTAAGAAATTTATAAAATAAGTATGGAAATAAGATACCACCATATTTTATGCCTGCCGAGATTTCAGGGAAAAGGATACAGCGCAGACTTTTGCAAAAATATGGCAAATATTAAAAAGCGATATAATAATGAAAAAATATCTCTTGTTGAACGGTGCGATGAAGTTTGCTCCCACTGCCCAAATAACAAAAACGGCAAGTGCGAGGAAGAAGAAAAAGTAAAAAGCTATGACAAAAAGGTTAAAGAGCTAATATCTCTTGGCAAAAAGCCGACGCCTAAAGAAGTTTGCAGTGACTGCAAATGGTATTATATCTGCAAAAATATTGAATAACTATTGAAAAACGCATAGCTATATAGTAAAATTAAACCATTAAATTTATAGGAGATTTGCTATGCATTTACTTGAAATAGACAAAGAAAATTATATAGGTCAGGCTGACCCGTTTATTTTTGAAACAAACGGTAAATTTTATATCTACACCACCGGTGATGACGGAATTTACGCTTATGAGACTAATGACCTTTTTGGCAAATGGAACTTTTACGGCAGAGTTTTCACATATGACGGAAACAATGTTCATGATTTCTGGGCGCCGAGCGTAATTGAACTTGACGGTACATATTATATGTACTGCTCATTTGAATATTTTGATGATGAGCCTGATAAAGGCGGACATCATCAGGCAATGTTCGTTTCAAGTTCAAAAAGCCCGCTCGGCCCTTTTGAAAACGCAAAGCAGCTTTTGCACCCGTTTTCAATCGACTCACATGTAGTTAAAAATGAAAGCGGCTTGTTTATTTTTTATTCCACAAATACTTTTGAAGGCGAAAGGCCGGGTACATACATCGTTTGTGACCGCCTTTTAACACCTGAAAAAGCAGAGGGCAAGCCTGTTACAATGCTGACACCTACACTCGATGAAGATATTTATATGCGTGACAGATATAAAAAAGGCGAAAATTGGCACACCATTGAAGGCGCATTTTATTTTAAAGAGGGCGATTGGCAATACCTTATGTATTCAGGTAACTGCTATTTGCAGCCTACTTATTATATCGGCTATGCACGAGCAAAGACTGATGAAACCGACCTTACAAAAATAAAATTTGAAAAATATCCTGATGAAAACACATATCACCCGGTTATGAAAGCAAATGAATTTGAAGAAGGCACGGGCCACCATTCAATGATTAAATATAAAGGCCAGTGGTACGCAATATATCACGCAAGGGATATTGAAGATGACGGACTATCAGGCGACAGGCGAAACGCAAGAATTTGCAAGCTCAATGTAAATGACGGAATAATCACCGCCGAAACATATAAAGACCATATATAAAAAGCAATCCCCAATGAAGTAATCTTCATTGGGGATATTTTTATTCATCGTATTTTTCGCTTAATCTTTTTATTTTATTTGATGAATATGCACCGTATATTAGCGGAATTGTAAATGTTACCGGGAAAAGATACCTTGGAATTATGCACGGCCCTGCCATTGTAATTGCCAAGCAGAACAACACAAAAATCAAAGGCAAAGCAAATCTTGCTTTAACATATTTTTTGTTTTTTAAATCATTAAATATCAAAAGAATGAAAATTGCCGCTAAAATTGTGTAGGTGGTATAATCATTCACCAAATTAAGCCCAGGAAATACAGATAAAAATGCAAAGAACTTATCGGCAACCTGTTTTGTTGCAACAGTCCATTTAGGTTCTTTATACTTTTTGATTTCCTCTATTTTTGACGGAGTAGGGCTGTACTCGGTTGTATAGAATTCGGGGCTTGACACTGCATATATAAACTCATCATATGATGAAAGCGAATAACACATTGCCCAAGTAGATTCAACATATGCTAAAGGATGCTTTAAGAACATTTTTGCCCAAACTTTAAAATAAGCCGGAAGTTTTGAATCATCGCCGCGATAAGTATTTTTAATATAATCTGCAAAGCAAGTATTATCTTTATACGGACGCTTGCTCAAATCAGTAGGTTGTGAATAATTATAAATTATTGCATAATAATCGAGAACATCGTTAATAGCAGTTCTTTCATCATCCGTAACTTCATCGTCATAATACATAATGTATCTTGCTGTTTGCATAAAAGGAATTGAAAGTGCTTCTTTAATATCGCCCTTTGAAATATTATAAGCTTTAGTGCATACTGAATTGAAGCCTGACATTAAAACAATAGGAACTAAAAGAATGCACACCGTTTTAACAAAAGTAGATAAATGAAGCTTTTTATCTTTAATACTCTTGCAAATAAAGAAGAATATCATAACCAAAAGCAAAACAGCTGTAACATATAAACCGTTCTTTCTGACTAAGCAAAAAAGTGTAATCGCAAAAATACTGATTATAATATCTTTTTTGCTTGAAAAGAACTTTTTATAATCAACAATGCATAAAATCATTTCTGCAACTATTAAAAGCGCACAGTAACTAAAAGGAATATCTTTTTCCATAAAGGAACTGTAAAACAGTGAATATGCAGTACCAAAAAACAGTACAAACATAAGCCACCTTGACCAAATAGGTGCTTTAAGCTTACGCATTATTTCAAAGCAATATCCCACAATAAGTGAAGTAAATATCAGCTGTAAAATAAGATATATAAAAAAGCCTGTTCCCTGGTTTCCGAGTTTTTCACCAAGTTCACCAAACCAATTTACTACAAGGGTATGAAAAATTGTATGGTGGTCATTAAGCCACTTATATTTATATTCATCAATTTCCCAATGGTTATCATAAATAAGCCTTACCGGATATGACGATAATATTATCGGCAGTCTTTCAATAATCATTAAAAGAGTAATTATTACAAAAGGCTTTTTTTCAAACAGGAAATTGCTAATCTTACCCTTCGGCTTATTATGAGCAGATTTATTTACAAGATAATAAATAAAATGAATAACATAATAATAAATGCTGTAAAATCCCACAAGCATTACAATAGTTTTAAACACTTGGAATTTATCACTGTAAATAAGTGACCAACTGCCTGTAAAATAGAAGCTGAAGCCTACAACCTGGGTGATTGAAAGAATAGCAGCCCATAATCTTACAAGAATCACATTTTTATTAACATATTTTCCTGCCATAAACCAAAACAACATTGCAAAAAATACGGTAAGAAGCGTAAGAACAACACTTTTATCGCCTATCGCATTTGCAAGCCTGTCGAAAAA
>CAVLCX010000099.1:0-6498 GCA_963661525.1 bacterium | reverse complement strand
ATGCTTTTCGCTATACGTTACAATATATTTGCCGCTGTTTTTATCACGGCAGGATTTACATCTTTTTGGTAAATCAAGCCCTTTTGAATTATAGAAATTTATCTCATTTTGAGTAAGTTCAAATGTTTTGCCGCATTGACTGCAAGTAATTTTCATCAATAATTGCCTTTCATAGCACGCTCAATGGCACGGTCAGAATCCTTCTTCGCCTGAACTGCACGCTTATCATAAAGCTTTTTACCTTTGCAAAGCCCGATTTCAAGCTTGGCTCTGCCTTTGAAAATATATAATTTCAGCGGAATTATTGAAAGACCCTGCTGCTGACTTTCGCCGAAAAGTTTCATAATTTCTTTTTTATGAAGAAGAAGTCTTTTTTTACGCATTGGGTCACGATTAAAGCGATTTCCCTGCTCATAAGGGGAAATATGCATACCGATAACAAACATTTCACCGTCATCAACCGAACAAAAGCTATCTTTAAGATTAACTCTGCCGTTTCTTATAGATTTAATTTCTGTGCCGAAAAGTTCTATACCGGCTTCATAAGTTTCAAGCACAAAATAATCGTGATAGGCTTTTTTATTATTTGCAATTATTTGCTTTTGATTTTTATCCAAGTCTACCACTCCTTAATTTATATTAAACTTCTTCCCTCAAGCGCACGGGAAAGTGTAACTTCATCAGCATATTCAAGGTCGGCACCGACAGGAACACCGTAAGCCAAGCGGCTGACTGTAATACCCATAGGTTTAAGCAGCCTGCTGATATACATAGCTGTTGCCTCACCCTCAACCGTCGGGTTTGTTGCCATAATAACTTCTTCAACTTCTTCACTGCCGAGTCTTGCCACAAGCTCTTTAATACGAATTTGGTCCGGCCCGATATTATCCATAGGCGAAATAGCACCGTGCAAAACATGGTATGTACCGTTATATTCATGCGTTCTTTCAATTGCAACAACATCACGAGGGTCCTGCACTACACAAATAGTAGATTTATCCCTTGTCTTGCTCTTACAAATAGGGCATAAGTCATCATCGGCAAGATTACAGCAAACTTTACATTGCTTAATTTTAGTATGTGCATCGGTTATGGCTTGTGCAAATTCGCGTGCCTGTTCATCCGAAAGACCGAGAACATAAAACGCCATACGCTGAGCAGTTTTATGCCCAATACCCTGCATACGCTCAAATTGGTCTATTAAATTTTGAAGTGGTGCAAGGTCAAAACCCATTTTATTACCTCTGTAATTAGAAATATAATGTTATTATAAAGTTTAAACTTAAAGTCCCGGAATATTAAGACCGCCGGTTACCTTTTCAAGTTCACGCTCTGATTCTTCATCTATCTGGCGCATAGCTTCATTAAGAGCTGCTACAAGCATATCTTCAAGCATTTCTACATCTTCCGGGTCAACAACTTCAGGGTTGATACCGATAGCTTTAATAGTATGGTCACCTTTTGCGGTAATTTCAACCATACCGCCGCCTGAAGTTACAACATATTCTTTTTCTTCAAGTTCTGCCTTTTTGTTTTCAAGATTTTCTTGCATTTTTTGAGCCTGGCGGAGCATATTTTGCATATTTTGCGGACCGCCGCCCATTCCCTGAGGAAGTCTTGCTTTCATAGTTAATTCTCCTATATTTTATTCAAAATTTATTTTTATATTATCCTCTGCCTGATGAATTAAATCTTCAAGCAAATCTCTTTTAGGTGCGTCTGTCGCTTTCTTTTTAAATATTCCAAGTTTATAGCTTTGACCCGTTACGTCATAAAGCGCCTGCTTAATAGCCTTGGAATAGGTCGGAGTTTTCAAAAACTGAATGATAGTCGGATTAGGGCTGTCAATCAGGAAATACTCCCCTCTTATATATCCGCGTGAACCTGCAAGTACGCCGAACAAAGCTATATTTTGCTTATGAATAACATCCATAAAATCACCCCAATGCTCAAATTCATATTGGGTATTGGAATTATCTGTATTTACAGCTTGCTGCGGTTTATTAGCCGCAGTTTCGTTTGTGCCTTGCGGTGCATTTGGTTCAATGCTTGGTTTAGAAGATGCTATCGGCGGCAAAGAATCATTTTTAATTTCTTCAACCGCTTTTTCAGCCTTAACCTCCTGCTTATTTTCAGAAGCCACAACAGGTTTTGGGTTTTCAACAACCGCCGGTTGTTGTGAAACATTAACCCCGCGGTTAACAGCACGCTCAAGCTTTGAAATTCTATCAACAAGGGAATCAATACTTACATCAAGTTTCGGCTCGCAAAGCTTAACAAATGCCATTTCAAGCTCAACCCTTGCATTTGCCCCTGTTTTAATTTTAGTTAAAGCATCCTGAAACAAATCAAGAGCAAAAATCACATTTTCAAGTGTGAAATTTTCTGCCGACAATATGATTGAATTATACTCATCATCTGTACAAATAATTAAACCTCTGCTGTCTTTAACCGTTTTAACAATAAGGAAATTGCGAAGATGGTTAATCATCTCAACGCAAAGCCTTTCCATATCATAACTGTTTTGATAAAGTTCGGATATAACAGTCATAGCAGATGAGCTGTTTTGACTGCAAATGCAATCCGTCAGTTTATACAAAGCTTCACGGCCTGCCAAACCTGCGACTTCACTTACAAGGGCAGAATCAATTTTTTTGCTTCTGCCTGCGCATTGGTCAAGAATAGAAAGTCCGTCACGCAGTGCGCCGTCTGCAATACGGGCAATAAGAATTGCCGCATCATCATCAAGCTCCATACCCTCAAGCTCTGCAACCTGCTTCAACCTGACTGACATAGTTTCCGGCTGGATACGCTTAAAATCAAACCTTTGACAGCGTGACAAAATCGTTGCCGGAAGTTTATGAACCTCGGTTGTGGCAAGAATAAATATTACATGAGCCGGCGGTTCTTCAAGAGTTTTAAGAAGAGCATTAAATGCACCGGTAGAGAGCATATGAACCTCATCTATAATATAGACTCTGTATTTACCCCTGCTTGGTGTATAATTAGCTTCTTCTCTTAAATCACGGATATTATCAACACCGTTATTTGAAGCAGCGTCTATTTCAACAACATCATAAATAGTACCGCTGTCAAGCCCCTTGCAAACCTCACATTCATTACAAGGCTCACCGTCAACACTGTTTTCGCAATTAACAGCCTTTGCCAAAATTTTTGCACAAGTTGTTTTACCTGTACCGCGCGAACCTGTAAAAAGATATGCGTGAGCAATTCTGTTTTCTTTAATCTCATTTTTAAGCGTAGAAGTTACATGCTCCTGCCCATATACATCAGCAAAAACTTTAGGTCTGTATTTTCTGTACAATACCTGATACATCTTCATCACTCCTGCACTTAACAAATATAATTAAAAGGCAGAGACAGCTTATTTCATAATGTAACGCACAGACTTGTCTGCGGCACACAGAATAATCCACTTATTGCTGCTCGGTTCCCCGCCTGACAAGGTTCGTAGCATCCCGTTGCACAGGGCCCGTACGCTACACTATGAAATAAGGAATAACCCCTACCTTTTGTGAAAGTATTATACTACATAATTATTCAGAAATCAAGACTTTTTCTATCTCTGCAAAATAAATATAATGATAATCTTTTTCAGGATACCATCTGCCATCAACTGAAGCATCTGTGAAATCCTTTGGGTCGAACTTGCTTTTTGCCATTTTTTTGCAAATAAGCACAAGCTGTGCTTCTTCAAAATACGGAGCATTTTCATCAAAATTAGGTGTAAGGTTACATTCCTTAACCTTATCAACATCTCTGCCGCTCTTTGAACCGCAAATTCCGTGAATAGCCTGCTTTTTATCAAGCGGGTAAAAGCTAAGGGTAAAATGGTCATTAGAATTCATAAATTCTTCTGTATATCTTTGCGGGCGAATATATACAGTCACACTGTCTTTCCCCCAAAGTTCACCCATACTGCCCCAAGAAACAGTCATAGTATTAAACTTATCGCTGTTACCTGCTGTAACAAGCCCCCAGTTATTTTTAAGCAAATCGCAAATATTTTCTTTAATATCACTTGCTTTGATTTCTTTAAACATAAAATCACCTACTGTAAATTCAATAAAAAAAGGACTGATTTCAATACAGTCCTTTTTAATTTTATTTTATAAACTTAATAAGTTCAAGTGCTGCATTAACATCACCGTCAACTTTAAGCTTACCTGTTGTAAAAGCAATTACAGGGTCAAGCTTGCCGTTAATAAGCTTGGTAAAGTTAGTTGCGTTTACGGTAAGAATTGCATTTCTGTCATAGTATTCATAAGGCTCAACATGAACCTGACCGTCTTTAATTTCAATATAGAAAATTCCCTCAACTTTACCGATAAGATTGATTTGAAAAGCAAGAGTTCCCTGAACTGAAGAAACATCCGTGTTTAAAAATTTCTTTCTGGTTGCCTGAACAACTGAATCATATGTCATTGCCATAGTATAAACCCTCCTAAAATATCTTTCCTCTCTTAATTATCATTATATCACACTTGTCAAGTCATATCAAGAACATAAGCTATATTAAATTTCGCAAATTTCCTTATTTTTTGCAAAATTCAAAACGCAAATGAATATTTATATCAAAATGGCAAAAATTATATATGGTGATATAAAAATGATGTTTTTAAAAGCATTTATAGTCGGCGGTTTAATCTGCGTTATAGGTCAATTACTTATAGATTTAACAAAGCTGACCCCTGCAAAAATTCTTGTTTTATTCGTATGTATCGGTGTACTGCTCGGCGGACTCGGAATATATCAACATTTAATTGATTTTGCCGGTGCGGGTGCAACAGTTCCGCTGACGGGTTTTGGCGCTTCCCTTGCAAAAGGTGTAAAGGAAACCATACAAAAAGACGGTTTTATGGGTGTAGTGGCAGGCGGACTTCAAGCGTGTGCAGTCGGAATCACCGTTGCAATGCTCAGCGGCCTTACGGTAGCACTTATCTGCCGACCTAAAGATAAATAAAAGTGAAACGGAAAATAGGAGCAGTCATAATTAAAAGGACGATGATTAAAAATCATCGTCCTTTTATAGTATGTAATATTAAATTACTCGCCCTTCATTTCAAGAAGCTTTGCTTTGCCTTCAAACGAATCCTTTGAAAGCTTAATTGAATCGAATATTGCAGCTTCAATATCGTCAGGTGTACAGCCGAGTTCCTTTGTATCGTCGGTTGGAATAAAGAGATTCATACCCATAATATCTGCAAGGCCTACCGGGTCAATACCGCTTTCAACATTTCTGCTTGCATAATCTTTACGCATTACATGGCCGAACATTTGGAAGAATACTTTAGGGCAGTCAACAATTTTACGGTCAGGAATACCGTCCATAGCTCTGTAAACGATTTTAAGGAATTCTCTCCAAGTCAAATTGTAGCAAGAAATACCGTAAGCCCTTGCGCCCTTAACCTGCTCTGCTGCACCTACGATAGCCTCGCCGACCTGGCGAACGGTAAGCATTGCGGTACCTCCCTTTGGATACATAGTGAAAGGCATTTTTTCAAATCTCTGAAGCTGTTCAATAAGGATAACCCAAACAGGCCTTCTGCCCGGCTGAGTACCGAAGATATAAGGAAGTTCAAGAACTGCTACGCCCATATCGTCATCAGCATATTTGAAAGCAACTTCTTCCTGCTCAACACGGGAACGGATATACGGGTGCTTATCGCAAAGCTGCATATCAGGCCTTTCCTTTGCAAGCCAAGCAAAATATGAGCCAAGAACAACACATCTTTTTACTCCGCATTTTTTAGCCATTTTCAAGCAACGCTCGGTTGGGTCAATATTATATTTTTTATATGCTTCATAAACAGGATGTGGGAATTCAACTCTTTCATCAACACCTGCTGCGTAAACGAAAGCATCCATACCTGTCATAGCTTTTTCAAGTTCTTCATCAGTAAGTTCAAGGAAGTTACCGAATTCAATATCCATTTCCTTAGGAATAGGTGCGCCTTCAGGAAGCGGAGGCAAAGCAATAGTTTTAACCTTATGACCACGGTCAATAAAAATTTGAGCAGCAGCAGAGCCTAAAAGACCTGTACCGCCGAAAATAAGAACATTCATCAAAATATCCCCCTTTAGTTAATGATAAAATTATATCAACAAATATGACAATCGTCAACAAAATTATTAAATAAATATAAACTTTTAGATAAAGGAGTGCTCGATAGTAATTACAACATTGATTTTCTCATCATACTGCCTGAACAAAGCCATAATATCATTTAAAATTTTTGTTGTGTCGTTATTTTTATCAAAAGGAATTACCAGGTCAAATATGAGATTTTTATGTGTTTCACCGTTTACAAGTCTGAAATCATGGAACGAATATTCGTCATTATAGCCCTTAATGATTTTTTGCGCTATAGCTTTATATTTGTTTACCTCTTCATTATTGATATCAATCGGGTCGAGGTGAATACAAATCATAATATTAAGCTGTTTTTGAATTTTCTTTTCCACATTATCTATAAC
>CAVLCX010000098.1:0-6554 GCA_963661525.1 bacterium | reverse complement strand
CATATACACCGTCAAGATTTGATACAGCACTTCTGATAAAAGAAAGCATTTCATCTATGTTTTTTGAAAGTCTTATTTGGCTTCCGAAATCTTTATCCGGATAAAAATCACCTTTATTGCAATATATTGCCATTTTACAGGCATTCATTATATCAATAATTTGTTCATTTGCTTTATTCAATAATTTTACCCTCCTTTGATATTAAAAGCCCGTTTAAATCTATACTTCCGTCATTTTTAAGATGTATATATGCGCCTGAAAGAGAAGTAATTTTCACTTCCCCGTAGCCCACTGCCGAGCTGTCGCTTTCAACCCCAATGCAAACTTGCTCTCCGCCGCCTTGGGTAAGCAATAATTTTTCACCTTTAGGCACGCAGGAAACATATCCGTAAGGCGAATAAAAATCAACATTTCTTTCAACTCCGGTTGATGTGGCTTCGATTTTTCCGCCAGAATTCATTGTCACCTTTCCGCACTCGGCAGGCGGCAACTTTTCTTCTTTAATAATTTGCCTGCTAATCCACATAGTTTACCTCCTTAACATCAATGTTTTTGCCAAGCACAAGCTTGCATTTTTCACCGCTTTTATCGTAAGAATATATTTTTTCCAAAAGCAAATAATCATCAAATTTGCCGATAAGGCTTTCATAATTAAATCGCTGGTAAAGTTCACTGCCGCAATAACCGTTAATTGTTATTTCAAGGCATTTATAATTTTTAAATGAATCTTTTATCATTTTAGAAATTTTATAATTTCTCTGCCAGCTTGCAAGTGAAATAAGATTTACATATCGGTTTCGCAAAAAGCCTAAATCTTTTGCCGATTTTGAATAAGTGTGGCAATCATAATTTGATGAAAATTCCTTTTTGTAATGAACGGCGGATATAGGCTCACTTCTGTTAATAACACTTTTTGCGCTCAAAATAGGATATGAATTCAAATTCAGTATATCTTTACTTGCTTCAAGCATGGTAATTTCATTATTTGCATTTATCCTTATTCCGTTGCCTGAAATCATAGAAACAAGCGAATTTATCGCACCGAATAACGAAGAACCGCTCGTAACCTCATATTTTTTTAAAGTATAAATATTAGGGAGCTTGAATTTAAAGCCAAAATCTTTAGCATACGCTTTGAAAAGGCTCAATGCACTCGGGCAATTGTATGTATACGCAAATGCATCATTATCAACAAGCAAACAAGCACTTGAACGGGCATAAATATATGTTTGAAATCCTTTTTCATCAACTGTTGATTTTTGGCAGTCACAATATCCGTTAAATATCAATTTCTCGTCTTTATAAGCCAAAACTTTTTCAATTTCCACAGGCTTTATATCATCAATAAATTTAACACTCAAACTGTCACACGCAGCTTCGGCTGTTTGGGTTAAAACAGCCGAAATTGTATTTTTCAAAGTAATTTCTTCATTATCAACGGTAATTAAAACTATTTTCATTTCAAATTCACCCTTTCGTTTTCCTCTATGCTAAAAGGACTTTCAAAATCGTTTGATTTCATAATATTATCAATACAGATATTAGTCCTTTTTGCAATGTCAAAAGCATTTTCACCTAAGCCTGCATAAGTATAATCAAGCAATAGATTTTGCGACTCGTCACCGCATACCTGTGTGAATTCAAATTCATATTCAATACCGCCTTTTTGTGCGTTGGCATTATATTTAAACAGCGTAAAAATTGCTTTTATCGGATAGAGTGACGGGCAGTGAAGCTCACCTTCTAAACCCTGCCTTAAAAGTTTTGACATCATATTGCATTTTTCCTGCGCATCATTGCCGTATAAAACACCTTTACCTTTTACAATAATCGGTTCTTGGCAAATATCATTTGCAATACTGTTTTTTCCGTATATTGAATTAACTTTTACATCGCGTGACACAATAACTTCAATATATAAAGGATTCGTTTCAAAAACAAAATCATTAAATCTCATTTTTATTTTATTCATCATTCATTTGTGGATTTATCATAACGATTTTTGTCAAGGCGAATAATTTCACTGATGTTTTCTGCCTGTTCATATTCTTCATTCACCACTTTCACCTCCGAAATCAACATTTGCATTTATATTTAACACACATTTAAGCACATAGCCTTTTATATATTTTGAATAAGAAATCGGCTCGGCTTTAATACCGATAAAATTGAATTTTTGGCTTACCCTGCAAATATTAACTAAAACTTCATTTGCAAAATCCGACTTATCCTTCGGCACATAAATATTGGCATTTATTTTAATACTTGCGTATTTTGAAGTGTCCCCAAGCTGCTCGGGCAAAACATCAACTTCACCAAGCCCAATTGTTACAATGGTGTGTTTAATTTCACCGGCAACGGAAACATTAGGATAAGGCTTGATAATTTTTATGTTTTCAAAAAAGCTGTCTGCTTTAATTGCTTTTGCAAAAGAGAAAATAAAATCGTTAATATTCATCATATTGCGCCTCCTTCACTTCCCTCAAAATACCCGTATAATAAATAGTTTCATCATTTATTTTAACGGCATTTTTGCGCAAAAACTTATAACTCATATCGTTATAAATCAGGCACCCGTTTTCTTCAATTTCAAAAATATTGTGCGTTTTAGGGCCGATATATAAATGGTATCTCGCTTCATTTGTTCCGACTTCGGTTACATTGTCATCAAAGGCACTGCTCTTTTTTCGCCATAACGGATTAACGGTGCATTTAAAAGGCATTGATGTCCAGTCGCCGTCTTTAAGCACAGCAGTTGAACCTATTTTATCAAGCTGGTTTTTAATAATATAAGCACTGTTCATATCACACCGCCTCAAACGCAAAACCTTTATCTTTAATCAGTGAGGTACACTGTTCAAAAGCGAAGTTACAAATTGCTTTTGCATTTTCAAGGTTTGAAGATGTGTCGATTGAATACGACACATCCCCTGCCTTAAATGAAGTAATACCCTCTGACTGATTAGTAAGCACATATTGGTAATAAGCCCTTGCCGCACATAAAAATACAACCGTGCTTTTATTTTCATCCCCGTCATTTTTTAAAAGTGAGTTGATATATTCCGTTTCCATATAAATCAAAGATTCATACTTTTGCGCTTCTTCCTCACTTAATGATGAAAGGGTAATAAAATCTTTTTTTACTTTTACTAAATCAGTCATTTAACCACCTTACTCCTCTTTGCAGAAAATACGAATAGCATTAGGAAAAATGCAGTTAAAGCCTACAATTGTTGATATGCTGGCTCTTTCAAGCTGGCGGTCAATAAGCTTGTCAAATTCTGTTGTAATATCGCTTGCAACAACTCTTTCAATCGCATAATTTTTATCAAGAGCAACAACATATCCGTCTGCAATATTAGTTTTGATAACAACTTCCGCACCGAAAGGAGTAAGCATTTTGCCTGTACCGTGGAAATCAAGGCCGGCGTCGGCATCTCTGAACTGCGGTAATTTGAGAATTTGAGCATATGTATTAGGACTCATTATCATTGTTGTAAGATTGAAAGGTGACATTGAAGCATAAAGATTTACAAGGTCATCATAAGTAATTGTATCACCTGTATAGTTTACGGTAGTGGATTCAATACTGTTGGCAATTTCAAAAGCCTCGTCAACTTCCATATGCATAATATTTTCGCCGATACGACGAAGCGCAAGTGAAAATACATCAAGCTTTTGGAACTTAATTGCTTCATATGAAGCAGAAATGATTTTACCGTATTTTTTTAGCTTTGTGAGTGTGTCCTTAACTTTAATCTCAACTGTTTCAAGCTGCCCGCCTTCTGCAATAGGATTAAAATCGGTGTAATTTTCATCTTCGGCAAGCTCGATTGACCTGTAATCAAGTGAATCAACAAAAGTAGTTGTTGCCACAATTTTATCAATTGTGCAGTTATCTTTCATACCAAGCTTGATTGAACGGGAAACAAATTCAGGGAAAAGTCCTGCCGAATCAGTAGTTTTGAAAAACTTTGAAACAGTATCGCAATCCTTACCTGAAACCTTAATATCAAATCTCTTGAGCTGGCGTTCAAATGCGTCAAGTCCTTCAAGTGATGTACCCTTATAATTTTCTGATGGGTCAAGTGCTTCAAGAGCCTGTGTGAATGATTTTCCTGTGGTATATAAACCTTTTTCAATTTTAATATTTTCGTATGACATAAATAATTCCTCCGTTAAATAAATTATAATTTAAATTGATTTACTGTATTTGATGTTTTGTCATCATCTGTTTTTATTTGAAGCTTAACGCTTTTTTCACGGCTTTTCTTTAAAAATGCATTTTTAAAAGACATAAGCTCGTTTGCAGTCATTACTTCGGCAACAGATGTAAATGTTTTAATATCCATTTCCGGCATTGATACTGCACAAAGTCTTACAACCTCTTCCGTAAGGCTCTTTTTATACTGCCTGCCGAGTTCGGCATCATCCTCAAGTGTATCAACATAATTTAAAAGCGAATCAATCTGGCTTTTTGAAACAGATGTGTCCCCGCACATACCTTTGAGTGTATTTATAATATCTTCCATATTACTCTCCTTTGTAATTTCAAATGCTTTTGTAACTCCTGCCTCTCTTTGCGCCGGAACCGCAACAAAGCTGAATTCATATGCGTCACTTATATCCGACAGTACAGTGCAGGCAATTTTGCCCTTGTATTTTTTGCCGGATATATGCTCACATCTGCCTTGCCTTTTGTTTTTGCCGCAAATTGAGCAGGTGGCTGTTGATGAAGAACAGGAAATAGAAACTTCCTTTTTTATTCCGGCGTCAATCGCCTCAATAAATGATTTGTTTTCATCATTCTTTACGGTATAAGCTTTTGCTTTAAGCATATAATAAGGTTCACCGTCGGCAGTGATTTTACCGTCAACCTTTTCAATCCAAGTGTCAAAAATTCTTGCCTTTTGGTCACTTGCTTTCATTGAATGGTCGCTTATTCCCGTTTTACCTACAAAAAGCTTTTTAAGTTTTTCAAGTGCCGACAGTGAAAATTTCTCATAATCTCTGTCAATATCATTATCGCAAAGCGTAACCGTGAAAACATAAAGGCTGTCTGCGTCAAAATCACGCCTTGTATATTGATTGATTTTTTTCAAATCCTCGTCACTTGCAGTAAAACTTTTTTCAACATAACCTGATGTCAACCTTCAATCTCCTTTCTGATTTGTTCAGCCTGAGCTGTATAAAGCTGCGCCTGTGCAAGCTCACATTCATCTTGAAGTGTAATTTTCTTCCATTCAACATTTACCTCATAATTAAGCGAATTAAGTGCAAGATACATATTGCCTATTTGCTTAATTACCGGTTCAAGAATGCGCCTGTACGACTCAAGCTCCGAAGTCAAAATATCTGCCTGCTGCACGCTCATTCTTTCGGTTGATGACCAGCTAAGCCCCAGCATAAAAGGCGGAAGCCCTGTTTTAGCAACAATTTGTTCAAGCAACTGCTTAACAGGAATTTCACTGTCAAGCACAGCATTGTCTGCACCTATTACCTTTACGCTGACATCTCCGACTGCCACAAAATCCTTAACTGAATTTGAATCCATAGCGTCTTTCCAAGCTTTTGCCACGGTTTGTGCAGTTTCGCCGGCATTTGAATATGCACTGTCCTTATCCGGCTTGCAAATAACAGAATATCTGATATTTCCGGCGTGCTTCCAGTTTTCGCCTATTGTGTTATAAATTTCAAGCAAAATATCACTTACAAACGGTAAGCCCGAAAGTAAACTTGTGCCGCACAACTCGGCAGGCTTTGGATTAAGTACTGAATACAAAATCAAATTAGGCTTGCTGATTTTATTTCCGTAATTATAAAAATCAACATCCACACCGTTTGGCGCTCGCTTAAGCTCAATTGATGAAAGTTCACTGTTATATAACGCATAAATTCCGTCGTCACACATAACAATTTCACCGATAGCCGTACCAAAAGTCAGAAGCTGATTAAGATAATTTGAAATAAACGATGCAATCCCCTTTTGATTTCCGCCGACATTTATGCTTTCAAAATATGAGTTCATCATATCGTTTACTTTTTCATTTCCGGTGTCAAATTTAAAACCTTCGCACAGGCGAACTATTTTGTTAATTGCCGAGTCTAAAATAGGAACTGCGTTTCGAAGTTCAGCATACACTCTTGATTCACCGTTTATCGGCATATAGCTTGATAAATTATAGTAAGGATGATTTGATGCGATTGAAGTTTGAACTGCACAGGCAGTATTTGAATTTTGACTTTTTTTCCTTTTAAAATCTAAAATCTTCAAAGCTAATTCCTTTCTATTGCAACAGATGCAAATGTGCTGTTTTGATTTTCTCTGCCTAAAACAGTGGCAACAAAATAGCGAATATCATCCATTGCGTGATCATTTTCTTTTTTAACTGCGTCTTTTTTTATGCTGTCATCCCAGCGGTAAATTGAAAATTCCCTAATAGCATCGGTGCAGGCAGGATATATAAAAATTTCTTCATCCTTAAGTGCCTGGCACACTCTGTTAATACCTGAAAGAACCTCATTATTCGCCTTAATAACACGGAATTTACCG
>CAVLCX010000097.1:0-6558 GCA_963661525.1 bacterium | reverse complement strand
CTGTAAACAGTGATACCTACGCAGGAATCCATAACCTTTTGCGCAACACCTGCTACGGTAAGGTTACCGCTGCTGTCTTTAGTTTCAACGCTGTTACTGTCATTAGTTTTAACATCGCTTGATGAATCCTGTGATTGAGAAGTTGAACTGTTATTTGCAGAATTTTTGCTGCTGTCTATCACACCGGTAGCACTTAAAACAATACCTACAACTGCTACAAAAGCGCAAATAACAAGAATAATTGCAACTATTTTGCCGGCCTTATTTTTCTTTGGCGGCTTTGGTGAATTTCCGTTTTGTGAATCGTTGTCATTTTGCGGCGGCTCGTAATAATTAGAGCCTGCCTGCTGATTATTATTAGCGTATGAATAATGATAAGTTGTATTACTATCCTGCGATTGCTCGTTTTGCGGCGGGTTATAATATGTTCCCCCTGCATTTTGATTTGGCTGATAATAATCAGGTCTTGCTTGACCGTCTTTCTTTTCGTTATCAAAATCGCTCATTATTGTTTATCTCCTTTTTTGTAGATGGGGCTGTACTGCTTCGGCAGTTTAAACACAAATTCAGCTGTATTTTCGCTTTCACTTTGCGCCCATATAGTACCGCTGTGCATTTCAACCATCATCTTTACTATATAAAGTCCCAAGCCTGCACCCTTGGCATCAAGGCCTCGTGATTTATCAACTTTATAAAATCTTTGGAAAACCTTTGAAAGTTCTTCCTTTTGAATTCCTATACCGCTATTTTTGATGTGCACTTCAACGAATCTGTCATCTTCATTCATAGTGACATTGATGTAACCACCCTCATTAGTGAATTTAACAGCGTTGTCAAAAATATTATAGATAACTTGATAAATCATATCCCTATCCGCCGTGATATAGGTAGGATTTAAATTTTCAAGACCTTCAATTTCAATATGCTTTTTCTCAATTTTTTGTTCAAAAGTTAAAAGTATATGAATGATTTGGTCTGAAATATCATAATTTTGCGGTTTCATTTCAAAACTGCCCGATTCAATTTTGCTCATATTAAGCATAGTAACTACAAGTCGGGTAAGTCGTTTAATTTCACCGCTTACTATTTCAAGATAATAATCTGCTTTTTCTTTTGGAATTGTTCCGTCAAGAATACCGTCTATAAAGCCGCCGATAGAAGTCATAGGCGTTCTGAGTTCGTGCGACACATTAGATACAAAACTGCGCCTTGATGATTCAAGCACATCAAGTGAATCCGCCATATCGTTAAACGCTTTGCCGAGTTCTGCAAGTTCATCGCAGCCTTTAACCTTAACTCTGTATGAAAAATCGCCGATTGCAAATTGCTTTGCGGCATTACTCATATCACGAAGAGGTTTAACAAAACTGCGTGTAAGCTGCCAAATGCAAACGAAAGATAAAAGCAAACACAAAATTGCACTGCAAAAGAAAATTTTGAATACAGCGTGAACAAGCTCGGCGGTGGTTGCCCTGCTTGTAGCAAATACAGAGCCTATAATTTGATTTGAACTGTAAATAGGACAGCCAACAATGTATGAACGCTGGCCGCTTATTATCCCGTTGCCAACATAACTGCTTTCATAAACCTGACGCAAAATAGTATCGCTTATATTATAATCAGTGTGATACGAGCAGTTGCCGAATTTACCGAAAAACGGAAGCGAATCTGCCCTTTCTTTACAAAGGATTATATTTCCCTCTGTATCGCAAACAAAAATATCGGCATCAACAGAGTTTGAAATAATCTTAAGTGCGCGGCATATCATTTCTTTTTCATCAGAATAGCCGTCATTCATATCTGCCACAAGAAGATTTGAGCTTACGCTGTTAGCAATTGACTCAACATTTTCCATAAGCAAATCGGTAGTTTGCCTTTGCGTATACGCACCGACCAATACAGTAAGTGTTGTACCCAAAATGGTAAGCACAACAAGCATTATGGCTGAAAACAACAAAAAGTATTTAGCAAAAATATTATCCTTCAAAGTTTTTTTTGGAGGTAAGTCTATTTTTGTCATCGTTTAATTCCTTAATTACTCTTTGGTTTCAAACTTGTATCCTACACCCCAAACGGTTTTAAGTGACCATTTGTCAGATACACCCTCAAGCTTTTCACGAAGTCTTTTAACATGAACATCAACAGTTCTTGAATCCCCGTAATAATCAAATCCCCATACTTCATCTAAAAGCTGGTCACGGGTATAAACTCTGTTAGGGTTTGAAGCAAAATGATATATAAGTTCAAGCTCTTTAGGCGGAGTATCAACTACAACACCTTTAACTTTAAGCTCATAATTAACTATATTGATTTCAAGGTTATCATATGTAACAACCTTTTTAGAATTTTCATCAGCGTCATTATTTCCGCTTGTTCTTCTTAAAACAGCCTTAACTCTCGCCATAACTTCTTTAGCGTCAAACGGCTTTGTAACATAGTCATCTGCACCAAGTTCAAGGCCGAGAACTTTATCAAAAGTTTCACCCTTTGCCGTAAGCATAATAATAGGCGCATTAGAAACCTTTCTGATTTCACGGCATACCTGCCAGCCATCCATTTTAGGAAGCATAATATCAAGAAGTACAAGTTCAGGTGATTTAGCCTGGAACATTTCTACTGCCTGCTGCCCGTCATTAGCAACGAAAACAGAATAGCCTTCATTTTCCAAGTAAAGTTTTAAAAGTTCGCAAATGTTGCGGTCATCATCAACAACCAAAATTTTTGTTCCCATAGCGTTTCTCCTTTTCTGTTGTAATGCTATTTTACCACTGCATAGTGATAATTTTTTGTTGTTTTGATTAACATTTTATAAAATTTATAAATAATTTTTGAATTAAATTTTGTGGTTATATTAAGTTTACCATTCTTTTCCTCTTTTTATACATCCTTCAACATGGTCGATAAACTGCTTTGCACCCCTCGGTGAGCGTCCGCCTCTTCTTGTAGCCCACTGGTCAGCTTTGAAGAGAAGCTTATCCATATCAACACCGTGATTTTCAAAGTGCCTGTCATTCGCAAGCTTTTCAACAATATCAAGATATTCTTTTTTATCAGGATTTAAGAATGTAATTGTAAGCCCGAATCTGTCAGAAAGTGAAAGCTGCTCTTGCATTGTGTCGCCCTTATTAACATCATTTTCCCTGTCGGAAAAATTCTCTTTAATCAAATGGCGTCTGTTTGAAGTGGCATATATAATAGTATTCGGCTGTTTACCGGAAAGCGAACCCTCAAGTGCCGCCTTAAGTTCACTAAACGAAGTATCATTAGAATCAAAGCTTAAATCATCAATATAGATAATAAACTTCATCGGCGAATCTGCAATCTGCTCTCTGATAAGAGAAAGGTCGGCAACCGCACTTTTAGGAATTTCAATCATACGAAGTCCCTTTTGCCAATATTCATTAAGAATAGCGTGAACGGTTGAGCTTTTACCCGTTCCCCTATCACCGTAAAGCAAAACATTATTTGCCGGGTGGCCCGCAATAAAGCTTTCGGTATTATCAATAACCTTATTTCTTTGAAGCTCGTAATTTTTTAAATCGGTCAAACGAATGGCATCAATCGAATTAACGGGTGTGATTTCCTCATCTCTCCAAGTAAATGCAATATTTTTAGCGTAAATACCGTATCCGTTTTCTCTATGGTATTTTACAAGTTCATCGATTTGCTTATCCCAATTTTTATCAAGCGGTGCAAGTGCTTTACCAACTTCCCAGCCCGGCAAAGTTAAAAGGATTTCTTTTATTTCTTCATCATCAACACCTGCAATAATATCCTGCGCTGTAAGCGATGCAATTTCTTCAAGTTTTGCAAGGTCGCTTTTAACGGCGTTCATAACTGCAATTGAAAGTTCGCCTACTTTACCGGCGCAGGCAGCTTTTGTAAAAATGTTATCATTAGTTAAAATCAATCTTGAAATATGCTTTTTTAAAGATTCACTTTTTGCAAGTTCCTTAAAAAAGTAACTTTGAAGAGCTACCGTATCCTCCTCATCATCACAAAGCAAATCATATAGAGCCGAAAAAACATCGTCATCCTCAAAATCATAAATGCAAAGTGATTCAATATAATATTTAAGTCTGGTTACCTTATTCATTACAACACCTCCAAGACTTACAAGTTTAGGTAATAAATATTATTATACCTATAATATATAGCATTTGTTCATAATTTACAAGTGATAAGAATAAAATCGTTATTATGAACAAATATTGAGTTAAAAAGTGCATTTAAGTTGTAAGATGTCTGACAACATATTGACTTTGCCATACAACTTGTGTTATCATACAACACAAGAGGTGTTTATATGAGTAATACATCAAGACTTGCGGACAGCACCGCAAGTGAAATATTAAAAATGATAGAAGAGCAGGAGCGTTTCAAAATCGGTGATAAATTGCCTAATGAAAACGATTTCGCTTCTGAACTCGGAGTCAGCCGTTCCACATTGAGAGAGGCGGTTAAAATACTTACTACCTACGGTATACTCGAAATAAAAAGAGGCAAAGGCACATTTGTCACTTCAAATACAATTATAGATTCAAACGATTTAAGCGATATTACATCAGGGCTTGATGATTTGTTTGAAATGAGGCTTATGTTTGAGCCTGATTGCGCCTATTATGCCGCTTTAAGAGCAACAGACGAAGAAATCAAAATCATCTGTGAATGCGGCGAAGCGGTTGAAAAAAAGATACTTTCAGGCGAGGACAGAACAGTTGAAGAACAGAAATTTCACGAAAGCATTGCAAACGCAACACACAACGCATTCGTAAAGCAATTTATGCCTATAATTTTCAACGCAATAAAAAAAGGCGTGGTTGTTTTGATGAAAGACAGCGATGTAAGTAAAGACAATATGAGTGATGACAGGTTGATTATGGACTTTATTAAAAAGAGAAATGCGGACGGAGCAAGAACAGCAATGCGCCTGCATATTATACACGCAATGGAAGGCTTGCAAAAAAAATAAAATTAGCTATTGACATTAGACAACAGACAAGCTATAATGACAATTGTAAGAGATATTTAGCGAGTGGTCGGACAACCGAGCAGCGCAAATATTTAATTAAATATTATTATTTATTATATTTTTGGAGGAAATAAAAATGGCAGAAGCTAGAATTTTTTACGAATCAGATTGTAATCTTGATGTACTTTCAGGTAAGACAGTTGCTATCGTTGGCTTTGGTTCACAGGGTCACGCACATGCACTTAACCTTCACGAAAGCGGTGTTAATGTAATCGTTGGCCTTTACAAAGGTTCAAAGTCATGGAAAAAGGTTGAAGACCTTGGATTAAAAGTAATGGAAACAGCAGATGCAGTTAAGGCTGCTGATGTAGTTATGATTCTTGCACCGGATGAGAAGCAGGCATCAATCTATAAGAAGGATATTGAACCAAACCTTACAGAAGGTATGGCACTTGCATTTGCTCACGGTTTCAACATTCACTTCAAGCAAATCGTACCACCTGCAAATGTAGATGTATTTATGATTGCCCCTAAGGCTCCGGGCCACACAGTTCGTTCTGAATACAAAGAAGGTAAGGGTACACCTTGTCTTGTAGCTGTATATCAGGATGCAACAGGTCACGCTTGGGATATTGCACTTGCATACGGTGCAGGTATCGGCGGCGCTCGTGCAGCTATCCTTGAAACAACATTTAAGTGCGAAACTGAAACTGACCTCTTCGGTGAGCAGGCTGTTCTTTGCGGCGGTGTTACAGCTCTTATGAAGGCTGGTTTTGAAACACTTGTTGAAGCAGGCTATGACCCAAGAAACGCTTACTTTGAATGTATCCACGAAATGAAGCTTATCGTTGACCTTATCTACGCTGGCGGCTTCAAAGAAATGAGATATTCAATTTCTAACACTGCTGAATTCGGTGATTACGAAACAGGTAAAAGACTTGTTACTGACGAAACAAAGAAGGAAATGAAGAAAGTTCTTGAAGAAATTCAGGACGGTACATTTGCTTCAAAGTTCATCACTGAAGCTAACAACGGTTGGGCTCACTTCAAAGCAAAGAGAGAAATGGAAGCTAACCATCAGCTTGAACAAGTTGGCGAAAAGATTCGTTCAATGTACAGCTGGTACGGCGAAAACAAGTACGCTGAAAAGTAATTTGTTTATAATATGTCTAAAAGGACTGCTCACGCAGTCCTTTTATTTTGTCTTTACATATTAGTTTTAATTTGATAAAATCTAAATGGAGGTAATTATATGAAACAACTAATTAAAATTTCAGCTCCCCTGCTCCTGATTATGATAATTTTTACAGCCTGCACACCAAGTGAAAAAGATTTATATAAAAGTGTTATAGGCTTATTCAATATTGAATGTGTGAATTCCGACTTTGAAAAAACCGAAAGTTCTTCATCCGGTGTAAATGACCGGATAGCATATCAAATAAAAATAAGTGATAAAGAGCGCAAAAAACTTTTAGAATTTTATAAAGAATGCGAAAACAGCGAATACTGCAAAATACCTAAAGGGCAAAACAATTTTGACATTCTGTGCAGCAACTTAAATGAAGATTTCGGCAGCTATGTAGCTG
>CAVLCX010000096.1:0-6584 GCA_963661525.1 bacterium | reverse complement strand
AGTGAATATGTTTCCTTGGTTTTAACAATAGAAATAAGTGTATAATCCGCAGTTGCATTTACAAAGCCTGTTTTTTTAGTATACTTTTCAATGGTTGAAAGCGGAGATGAATCATTATGCTTTTTAGTGTAGCAATATGATATAACTTCCTCCACAAAATTTTCAATTTGTGAATCTGAATACGGTGCTTTAAGCAAAACGACTTTATCAATATCCGCAATACCGTACTTGTCGCTTTCACCGCAAGGAATACCAATCATATTTTCATCTTCATCAATATATACGCTTATAGTAGAAAACTCTTTTTCTTTAACATTGCTCATAACTGTACCTCACAGAAAATTAGTGAAATAATTATACATTATTTTAATCAAAATTACAACTTTATTTGAAAAACAGATTTAATAATGATATAATTATAAAAAATATTCAGGGGTGTTAACTTGAAAAAGGTTTTAATAACAGGCGGTGCAACAGGTATAGGCAAGGCAACAGCACTGCTTTTTAAACAAAAGGGTTATGATGTTTTTATCACATATAACCAAAGCAAACCGGATTTTGACGGGGTAACCAAAATCAAATGCAATCTTGAAAACGAAAATGAAATAGTTGAACTTTTTAATCAAATCGGAAACATAGATGTATTGGTGAACAATGCCGGCATAAGTCTTATTAAACAAATAAATGACACAACAGCCGATGAATATGATAAAATCATGCGAGTTAACGCAAGGTCATACTTCCTCTGCTCGCGCGAAGCGGTTAAACTTATGCTTAAAAGCCACAGCGGCGCAATAGTAAATGTATCATCAATGTGGGGGCAGCTCGGTGCGTCGTGCGAAATTGCATATTCAATGAGCAAAGCGGCAGTAATAGGATTAAGTCGCTCTCTTGCGCAGGAGCTTGCGCCCAGCGGTATAACCGTAAACTGCGTTTGCCCCGGAATAATTGATACAAGAATGAACTCAATGTTTGAAAAAGGCGAACTTGAAGAGGAAGTGCCTATCGGCAGGCTTGGCACAGCAGAAGAAGTGGCAGACGCAATTTACTTTTTATCACAAAACAAATACATTACATCGCAAATTTTAGGTGTAAACGGCGGAATAGTATAACAAATAATAAAAAGGTGCATGGGTTTACTTCGTAAAGAAGAATTACCTATTGCACCTTTGTTTAATTTGGCATAAAGTTAAATTTTCGGTTTGTTTTTAAGATAATATATCACACCGAATAAATCTGCCAAAAACCAGCCTATCGGAATACTAATCCAAATGCCGATATATCCTATGCTTTCAAATTTTGGCAAAATAATTGAAAGCAAAACGCGTGTGCCAAGGGATATAACGGTTAAAATAACAGACATAACAGGTTTATTAACAGCCCTGTAATAGCCATAAAGCATAAACAAAATGCCGATACCGATATAAAAAGTACCCTCGATTTTCAAATAATTTGCACCTATCATAATTATTTCATAATCAGTCACGAAAATACTCATAAGATTTGGTGCGAAAATAAAAACCGCAGTGCTGATTACAGCACAAAAAAACACAACGCTGATAAGTGACTGCTTAATACCTTTTTTAATTCTGTCAATTTTGCCGGCGCCGTAATTTTGGGCAACAAAGGTTGAAAACGCATTGCCGAAATCCTGCACGGGCATATATGCAACGGTATCAATTTTAACCGCAACCGCAAAGGCTGACATAACACTTGCACCAAAGCTGTTAACAATGCCGGATACTGCAAGAATACCGAAATTCATTACCGACTGCTGCAAGCAGGTAAAACCTGAAAGCGAAAGTATATTTTTCAGCACGTTTTTATTTATTTTTATGTTTTGCCTTTTAATATGCAAATCGGGATATTTAATATACGAATATGCAAAAATACCAAAAGCTGAAATGTACTGCGATATAACCGTTGCCCAGCCTGCGCCGGAAATACCGAGATTAAGCACTGCAACAAAATAAAAATCAAGTGCCACATTTGTTACAACACTGATTCCCAAAAACACAAGCGGTACAAAGCTATTGCCTATTGCACGCAAAAGATTTGAATAAAAATTATATATAAATGTTGCTAAAATTCCGCAAAATACACATATCAAATATTCTTTTTCAAGTGCAACAATTTCATCCGGAACTTGAAGCAAATAAATTATTAAATCCACCTGACAAAATGCGATTGCGCTTATGAGCAAAGAAACCAAGCCGATAATTAAAAGAGAGATGAACTTTGCATTTCTTAATTTATCATAATCTTTTTTACCGTATACCATTGAAAAATATGCACTTGCACCAAGGCAAAGGCCGATTATGATTGAAGTTAAAAAGGTCATCAGCGAATAAGCCGAGCCTACCGCACCGAGTGCATTTGAGCTGACAAATCTGCCCACAATCCAAGTATCAACAATATTATAAAATTGCTGAAATACATTTGAAAGCATAAGCGGAAGTGCAAAAAGCCATAATTTAGTTTTTATTTTACCTGTTGTTAAATCTATTTGTTTCATGTGTTATTGGGTAACAATTTTTGCAAAACTGCCGTTTTGCCTATCCTTTGTAACTATAATTTTATTATCTATTCTTGATGCCAGGGCATCAATATGAGAAATAATACCTACAAGCCTGCCGCCCTGTGAAAGCGAATTCAGTGCAGAAAGCGCCCTGTCAAGTGCTTCATCATCAAGTGAACCAAAGCCCTCATCCACAAACATAGTATCAAGCTTAATACCGCCGTTTGAAGACTGAATTTCATCTGAAAGTCCGAGCGCAAGTGACAGCGAAGCCATAAATGATTCACCGCCCGAAAGCGTGCTTACACTTCTTGTTGAGCCGTTAAAATGGTCAAGCACATCAAGTGCCAAACCCTCATTTTTCTTTAATGTTTCGGCATCGTGCCTGCGAATAAGTTCATACTGCCCGTCGCTCATTGTAAGCAGGCGGAGATTTGCTTTTCTCAAAATTCTGTCAAAATAAGTCATTTGAACAAAGGTTTCAAGTGTGATTTTTTCTTTACCCGAAATATCGCCGTTTGCAGTTTCACTGAGAGATTTCAGCCAAACAAACTTTTTATCAAGCTGTGCTAAATCGCGGCTTTTAGTTTTTATCTCTTTAAGAAGTGATTTATTATTTTCTATTCTGTAATAAACAAGCTTTGCCTTTTCACTTTCTGCGTTTTTGGTATTTTCAAGTTCTGAAAGCTTCTGCGAAAGCTTTTCAATATCATAATTTTCAAAATCTTTAATTGATTTTTCAAGGCTTGATTTTTTACCTAAAAGAGTATCCAATCGGGATTTTGACTTATCTAAATTTTCTTTTGCCTTTTCTATTTCGGCTTTGATAAGCTGCGCCTGTGCTTTATATTCATTTTGCTTTGCAAGGGCGTGTGATTTGGTGTCAAAATCAAGTTCATTTTTCAGTTTTAAAACCGAGCCTGACTTTTCATCAACTTTCGCTTTTAGGGAAGCAACTGCTGTTTTGCAAGCGGAAATTTCCTGTAATGTGAGAGTCGATTTTTCCTGCATTTTCGGAATGTATGTTTCTAATTTTTTGCGCATTATATCTTTGCTTTCGGCTTCTTTTAAAAGTGCCTTGGTATCTTCATATTCTTTGTTTAATTCACCGTTTTGCAAATTAACATTTTCTATAATATTTTCGCTTGTATCAAAAAGTTTTTCGGCTTTCGCTTTCACATTTTGAAGCATAGTATCTATAACCGCCTTTTTGCCTGAACATTCTTTTCCGGCTTCACTTGCATATTCCTGCGATTTTTGCGCAAGCACTTTAGCTTTTTCAACATCTGCCGTACTCGGCGCATTTTCGCTTATTACTGCCTTATGCGGATGATTTTTTGAGCCGCAAACAGGGCAAGGCTCACCGTCTTTAAGCTCGCTCGCCATAATACCTGCCTGCTCGCTTAAAAATGCGGTGTATTTCATACTGTATTCATCATTAAGCTTGTTATATTTATCAAGCGTACTTTTTGCTTTTTCCTGAAGTAAAGAATATTTTTCTTTTTCTTCTTTATATTTTTTTATTTCATTCTTTAATTCATCTAATGACTGCACTCTGTTTTTAATATCATTTAATTTTGAATTAAGTCTTTCAATATCAATTAAAGAATTTTTATAAATTTGAAGTTGCTTTGTTTTTTCTTCAATATCATAAGTTAATGAGGCATACTCATTTTCTTTGATTTTTAAAAGCTTTTCATTATCTTTAACAGCCTGAACATCAATATTCAACTCATTTTGAGCCTTTTCAAATTCATCAAACTTCGGCATTTTATCTTCAATAAGATTTATTTTATTAGATAAAATTTCCAAAGTTTCATTTTTGGCGGCGGAATTTGAATTTACCTTTTTACTTTCGCTAAAGTTTTTATCGGCAAGTTCAATTTCTTTCAAAATATTTGCATATTCTTTTTTTGACTCTTCCTGATTTTTTGCCACCGCCAAAGCAGAAGTCAACTTTGCTGTTTCTTTATCTGTTTTTTCAAGGAAGTTATTTAATTCATTATACTGTGTGCTGTCTTTTTCCACGATTTTATTCATCAGTGATATAACATCGTCAATTAAAATTTCGCCGTTTTTTGCACTTTCAAGCGACAGTGACAGCGTATCATTTTCACCGCAGGAAAATTGAGAAATATATTGATTTATGCTTTGTTTTTCCCTTTCCCTCTGCTTTTTAAGTTCATTAAAAAGGCTTGAAAGCTTATATTCAATTTGACTGTAAGGTTCGGTTTTAAATATCTTTCTGAAAATTTCTTTTCTCTCTTTGGTATCGCAATTTAAAAGCTTTCTGAAATCGCCTTGTGCTATCATTGCAATTTGCGAAAATTGGTTTTTATCAACACCCAAAATTTCTTCGATTTCAGCTGTTACTTCATTTGTTTTTGAAATAACTGTACCGTTTGGCAAAATAAGAGTTGCATTTGCACCCTGCTTTGCAAAACCCTCACCCCTCTTGCTTTTGCGCAAATATTCCGGATTTCTTGTAACTTTATAAGTTTCACCGTTATATTCAAATTCAAGTTCAACATATGTTTTGGTTTCATCATCGGCATATTTTGAACGAAAAGAAGATTTATCGCGAATATCACCGCTTGCTTTACCGTAAAGTGCAAAGCAAACAGCATCAAAAATCGTGGTTTTGCCGGCACCTGTATCACCGCAAATAAGATAAATTCCGCCGCGTCCGAGCTTTCGCATATCAAGTGAAACTTCGCCGGCATAAGGGCCAAACGCAGACATAGTAAGTTTTAAAGGTCGCATTCTTCACCCTCCCATACTTCTTTCACAATATCTTTTAAAAGTTTGGTTTGCTCGTCATTTAAAGCAGACGCATTCTGCTTTTCATACAGATTTTCAAAAATTTCAATCGGCGATTTTTCTTTTGCGTCTTCTATTTTTTCAATTTCACCGCTTGCCCTTGTTCTTCTGTTATCATAATCAAGCTTCATTATATTTGTATAAACTGTTCTGAGCCTGCCGACTGCGTCTACAACATCTTCTTCGTCCGTAAGAGTGATATGAAAATAATCTTCTTTACTGTTAAGCTTTTCCCAATAGCTTTTTTGCATAAGTTCATCATATGTACCCTTTATTTCCACCAAATCACGCTTTGGTACAAGAGGAACAAGTGAAATTTCAACATTACCCTTTTCTTTCATTTCAACAACGGTAACGCTCTTGTTATGCCTGCATTCAGAAAATGAATATTTAAGCGGCGTACCGCAGTATCTGACAGTATCACGAACAAGCTTTTGCGGTGAATGGATATGCCCGAGTGCAACATAATCGAATTTATCATAAGCACAAACATCAACATTATCTGTACCGCCAAGGCTGATTTCTTCACTGTCGCTCTTAATTGCTCCGGTCACAAATTGGTGGGATAAAATAATATTTCTCTCACTTTCATCAAGCGTGACATGGCCAAGCGCACAGCTTACAGCATCGGTATAACTATTGATTTCTTCATCAGGAAAAGCTTGGCGCACATTAACCGGCTTAATAAAAGGAAGCATAAAAACATTTACATTTCCCCATTCATCACTTAAAGTATGTTTTTCAATATTTCCGTCATAAACAGGCGACATAAAAATATTCCCGCTTTGCATAATCCTTGAGCCAAAAGCAATTCTTTCTGCACTGTCGTGATTACCGCTGATGACAAAAACAGGCAGTTTTAAAGATGAGAGCCTGAAAATAAAATCATCAAGCAGCCTTACCGCTTCGCCTGATGGCTGGGTTTTATCATACACATCACCTGCAATCAGCACAAAATCAGGCTTTTGCTTTTCAATTATTTCTATTATTTCAAGAAGTATATACTTTTGGTCATCAAGCATTGAAAATTCATTTACACGCTTGCCGATATGCAAATCGGAAAGATGAATAAACTTCATAATTTGTCCCCTTTAAATTCTAATGATTATATTATATAAAGGTATTTTATTTTAGTCAATATTCACTTTTTATAGTACAAAATGAGCCAAAATGCAAATACGCTTGCAATAGCATATAAAAATAAGTATTATATAACAAATGACACAAAATTCACTTTTTTAAAGGA
>CAVLCX010000095.1:0-6593 GCA_963661525.1 bacterium | reverse complement strand
AATATTCCTCATCTGTAAGCTGAATACCGTTGTCCCTGCCTGAATAATAATACTCATCAAGCCTAAACCACTTACCGTCACACTCACCCCAAAGCCCTAAAGAAAAAGGATTGACTGTTCCGTAATCGCAAGAAAGATAAAAACGATTAAATTTTCCTTTACACTTTTTTATGTGCCTTTCGGGTGAAAACATAGGATATACCAAGCCTTGAGCAGTAACCCATTTTCCCTCAATAAATCTTTCATAAAACGCTCCGGAATAAAGGCTTTTATACCTATCCTTAACGCTTTGTGATAATGAGGGATTATCGTCCATAGTGAAATGGATATACAAAACCTGCTTTTCTTTTGCTTTCTTTATCCATTCCATATAAAACCAATGATACGGGTGTTCCGGATTGCAGTTAAAAAAGTATTTCGAATTTTCAAGCGAACATCTTGCAACTGCCTGTTCAACAAAGCTTCTCGGCATAAGTGCTACCTCATCAAGCATAACGCCACCCAATGTCATACCCTGAATAAGTGAAGCACTCGATTCATCTCTTCCACCGAAAAGATAATAACGATTAGTCACATTTCCCCTTGAAATTGTAATCATATTTCTGCTAACCCTGTAATCAACGCTGAAACCAAGTTCTTTAAGCGTTGGCAAAAGCGGAGTAATAACATTTCTGCGAAGCGAAGAAATTGTTTTTCCGCAAATGGCAAACGAAGTATCGCTAAAAGCATAAAATGACCAACAAATAAACGAAATACCCATACAAAGCGTTTTGCCTGACCTAACCGCTCCGTCACAAATAATACCGTTTTTATCTTTAACATCACTTCCCTTGCACCACCAATTTTGCTCTGTTTTCTGCTTTGAGCCTGTCAAAAAATTTTATTTCCATTCCGCCGCCTCGAGGCCGCTTGATTTCACTTACATTAAATAAATCAAGCTTCGGCAATTTTTCAATAATTTCTTCCTCCGGCTCAAAAAGCAGGCTTACCGCATCCGTAATTTCTCCGAATGCAAGGCGCCGTAATCCGTCGCATACCTCCTTTTCGCTTATCTTTTTTCTGCGTGACATTTACACACCTCCATATCTTTTTTGCAGGGATAAAAGAAAAACTCCCTACACTAACGGTGTGTAGGGAGAAAAATATAGTATCAAAACGCTATATTTCACCTTAAAAATAGGCAAAAATATTTATTTTCACTGTTTTATTCACATTATGTGCATATTATAAATCCGTTTTTGGCACAAAACAAAAACAGCAAGTGATAATCACCTGCTGTTTAAAAATATGTCTTATCCTTCGTCAATTGGGTTTTTGTTGTTCTTCTTCGACTCTCTTCCGTACTTTTCTTCATATCCCGGGTTGATATAGTCTTCAACAACTTTTCCGTCACGAATACGAATAACACGCTCGGCTTCTTCTGCAATTTCATTATCGTGGGTGATAACAATAACTGTTCTGCCCTCATCTTTAAGTTCGTGCAAAATTGCCATAACTTCTTTTGTTGATTTAGTATCAAGGTTACCCGTAGGCTCATCAGCCAAAATTACCGGCGGCCTTGCCGCAATGGCCCTTGCTACCGCTACACGCTGTTGCTGACCTCCTGACATTTCTGCCGGCAAGTGATTCATACGCCCGCCAAGGCCAACTCTTTCAAGCGCATTTTGTGAAATTTCACGCCTTTCCTGCTTCGGCATACCTCTGTATACAAGCGGAAGTTCAACATTTTCAAGTGCTGTAAGTGAAGAAATAAGGTTGAATCCCTGGAAGATAAAGCCGATTTCCTCGTTTCTGATAGCACTCATTTGGTCATCAGTTAAATCATCAACAAGCTTACCGTTTATATAATATTCCCCGTGAGTAGGTGTATCAAGAAGGCCAAGCATATTCATAAGGGTTGATTTACCCGAACCGGATTGACCGATAATAGCAACAAATTCGCCCTCATCAATAGTAATGGATACACCGTCAAGTGCATTTACTTGGTTTTCACCCGGATTATATATTTTATACACATCGCGAACTTCAATAAGATGCATAAGTTTGCCTCCGTTTTACAAATAGTATATCAAAATATTACAAGATATAATCAAAAAAGTCAAGTGTATAATTATTATTATATTGTAAACAATACTAATATTATTAAAAGAGGTGAGCTTTTATGAGCATAAGCAAAGATGATTACAGCAAGATGACGGATAAGGCAAGTCCCAATTCGCCAAAATTATTAAACTGCATTAAAGCATTTTTATTCGGCGGCGGAATATGCCTTTTCGGGCAAATATTGTTTACCGTATTTGAAAACGCAGGGCTTAATGAAAAAGAAGTATCGTCTGCCACATCAAGCGTATTGATTATAATTACAGCAATTTTGACGGGTATCGGCGTTTTTGATAAAATCGCAAGGCAGGCGGGGGCAGGAACTATTGTACCTATTACCGGTTTTGCAAACAGCGTTGTATCCCCCGCACTTGAATGGAAGCACGAAGGCTTTATTCTCGGCACGGCAGCACAAATGTTTTCAATTGCAGGCCCTGTAATAGTATATGGCACTGCATCATCGTTTTTATACGGTTTAATTATTTATATCTTTAAATTATATTAGTACCGAATTTTTACAATTATCACTTTACTTTTATTTCATTATTTTATATGATATATGTAATATTAAATATTAAGGAGATAAATAATGGATAAATTGATAAAAAACATTGACCATAAAACCGTACTCACCATTAAAGATGAAGTAACTTATCAAAAAGGTCAGATAGTAAGCAAAACTCTTGCTCAAAATGAACATCATTCACTCACCCTTTTCGCTTTTGATAAGGATGAAGAAATCAGCACACACGAATCGGGCGGTGACGCTATGGTGGTTGCACTTGACGGTGTCGGCAAAATCACTATTGAGGGTGAAGAATTTATTTTGCACGAGGGTGAAACAATTGTAATGCCATCTAAAAAGCCACATGCTGTATTTGCACAGGAACAGTTTAAAATGCTTCTTATAGTAATGTTCCCTGAAAACTGAAAATAAAAAATTATGGGCGTTGGAATTAACTACCAACGCCCGTTTTTCATTCTGTTTTGCCGTAATGTTCCTTTGCTTCGCTCATAATTTTAAGCGTTTCCCTTATTGTTTCAAGCGTCGCTTCAGTCGGGTCAAGCTTAACTGCTATATACGGCCTTTTAGCAGCAGAAAGAGTAACCCTACCTTTCATAAAAGCATTTAAAATTGCAACGGTCTTTATATCAGGCTCACTTGAATAAAACAGGATTGCTCCGTTTCGCTGAACAATGTCTGTTATTCCGAGTGATTTTGCACTGTTTCTTAAAAGTGCAATTTCAATAAGTCCCCATACAGAAGCCGGCGGTGCGCCGAAACGGTCAGTCAATTCATCATAAACATCCTGTGCATCTGCTTCATTTTTAATACCGGCAATCCGCTTGTACATTGAAAGCCTTTGCGAAGTTGAAATAATATATTCCTCCGGCAAATGTGCGTCAATTTGCACATCAATAAGGCATTCTCTTTCTTCAGGCTCATCTTCACTGATTTCACCTTTTTCCATTGCCACCGCTTCTTCAAGCAGTTTTAAATACATATCATAGCCGACAGCTTCCATATGCCCGTGCTGCCTGTTGCCGAGAAGTGAACCTGCACCTCTGATTTCCAAATCACGCATTGCAATTTTGAAACCTGAACCAAATTCCGTATATTCTCTGATGGCTTCAAGCCTCCTTGTTGCAATATCAGTGAGTTCTTTACCTCTTGTAAATGTAAAATACGCATATGCGCGCCTTGATGACCTGCCTACTCTACCCCTGATTTGATGTAGCTGTGCAAGGCCCATTCTGTCCGCATTTTCAATAATAAGCGTATTACAATTAGGCACATCCACACCTGTTTCAATAATAGTTGTGCAAACAAGAATATCAATATCACCCGAAAGCAAATCGTGCCAAACCGACGAAAGCTCTTCTTCACCCATTTGCCCGTGCGCAATTCCTACCCTCGCCTGCGGAATAGCTTTTTTAATCATCATAGCTTTATGCTCAATCGTTTCCACATTATTATGCAAATAATAGCACTGCCCGCCGCGGTTTATTTCACGCTCCATTGCCTCTTGCAAAACTTCAGCATCATATTCAATAACATAAGTTTGAACCGGGTGCCTTTCGCCCGGTGCTTCTTCAATAAGGCTCATATCTCTTATCCCGCTCATTGCCATATTGAGAGTTCTCGGAATAGGGGTAGCCGAAAGAGTAAGCACATCCACTCTCGGAAACTTCTCTTTAATTTTTTCTTTTTGTGCAACACCGAAGCGTTGCTCTTCATCAACTATAAGAAGTCCCAAATCTTTAAACTTAACCGTTTTGCCCAAAAGCTTGTGAGTTCCAACTACCACATCAACCGAACCGTCGGCAAGGCCTTGCAGTATCTCTTTTTGCTTTTTTGCAGATACAAAGCGTGAAATCATTTCAACCTTAACCGGATAAGGTTCAAGCCTTTTAAGCGCAGTTTGAAAATGCTGCATTGCAAGTACCGTTGTAGGCACTAAAATTGCGCATTGCTTTGAATCACTTATACATTTAAACACTGCACGAAGTGCAACTTCGGTCTTACCAAAGCCTACATCGCCGCAAAGAAGTCTGTCCATAGGTGCAGTTTTTTCCATATCGTGCTTAATTTCTTCACTGCACCTAAGCTGGTCATCCGTTTCATCATATTCAAAGCGCATTTCAAAATCCCTTTGCATATCGGAATCTTCTGAAAATGCAAAGCCTTTTGTACTCATTCGTTTAGCATAAAGTGCAATAAGTTCCTTTGCCATATCTTTAACGGAAGAGCGAACTTTAGCCTTTGTCTTTTTCCATTCACCTGAACCGAGGCGGTTTATTTTTACATTTGTATCATTCTTCGGGCCTATATATTTAGATACCAAATCAAGCTGTGTAACGGGAACATAAAGTGTATCCCCCTTTGCATAGCTTATTTTAATATAGTCCTTTTTAACCTTATTAAGTTCAAGTGCGTGAATACCCTCAAACACACCTATACCGTGAATATTATGCACAATATAATCGCCCACAGTGAGTTCATCAAGCGAATGAATTGCATTTTTTGATGATGCCTTTTTAGCTTTTTTTGTGCTTTGGTTAGTTTTTGAATGGGTAATTACAGCAAGCTTCATATCACTTATTTGAAAACCGGATTGCACCGTACCGGTCAAAATATTTATGGCTTTCGGCTGTAATTTTTCAGGCCTTTTTTCAAAAAACACTGTATTGATAAATCCCATATCTTTAATATCACTGCACAGTGCCTTGCCTGCCCTGACTGTTCCTGCCATTATGCAAACGGTATATCCGCCTTTAAAAAGAGGAAACAGTTCCTCGTTCAGTTGTGACAGCGTACCGCTCCACGCATTAAAACTTTGCACGCGGAAATTTGCAAGGTGGCGCACCGGTGTATCAAAACTGCCGCGCGGAAGAGAATCCATATATACCGCATTGTTTTTTTCATAAATATCGGCAAGTTCATTAAAATCAAGTGAAAATTTATCAAGCCCTTTGCACAAAGTTCCGTCTTCTACAAACCATTTAAGCTCTTCCAAATTAAGCTTTTCCTGCTTGAGCATTTTTTCCTTTACTCTTGCACTTTCAATAACAAAAAGTCTGTCAAATTCAAAATCAAATATTCCGTTTGATTTATAAATCAAAGGCAAGTATTTATCAAAGCAGTTTAAATGCCCCTCCTGCCTTAACTTATCAATATCACTTTCAAGCTTTTCCCTTGCTTTTATGGCTTTGCCCTTTAAACTTTTTGAAAGAGTTTCAATTTTGTCTGCAAGTTTCAAGTCATCTTCCACAAGAACCTCATTCGCAGGTGTAATTTCAATAAATTCAACACTGCCGCTTCGCCTTTGCGTATCAATATCAAAGCTTGAAATAGTGTCTACCGTGTCGCCCCAAAATTCTATTCTTACCGGTTCGTTAAGATAAGTCGGAAAAATATCAATAATTCCGCCTCTGACTGCAAATTGGCTTGTTCCGTCAACCTGGTCATATCTCGTATAACCTGCAAAAACAAGCTTTTTTTCAAGCTCGGTTATGTTAATCTCATCATTAACGCTGATTTTAAATGTTCTTTTTTCAAGTTCTTTCGGCGGCATAGTGTATTGGCACGCGGCCCCTGCCGACATTACAATTGCAGAATAATCGCCTTGCAGTATTCTTGATAGCACACCAAGTCTGATATGTTCAAAATCTCTGCTGACACCCGCAACCTCCACAAAAGTCATTTCTCTTGTAGGGTAAAGCAAAACTCCGTCTTGCAGCTCGCTCAAACATTCCTGCACTTTTACCGCAGTCGCTTCATCGGGAGTAACAATAAATGCTTTCTCTCCGTTTTGGCAAAGCGAATGTGCGGCAAAGCACTTTGCCACATCTGAAAGACCTATAACCCCAACAGGAGCATTAAGGGTATTAACACTCTCGCTGAGGTTTTGAAATTCTTTACTTTTATTAAATTCATTAGAAAAACAGGACAATGCTTATCACCTTATCCTTTCAGTATATAAATATTAAAT
>CAVLCX010000094.1:0-6607 GCA_963661525.1 bacterium | reverse complement strand
AGATTGCCCACACCGCTGGATGAAAAAGGAATTATAAAATAACAAAGCAGGCAAGAAACTTGCCTGCTTTTTCTGTTATGCCAATCTGTAAACCTTGCCGGTGTCTATCCTTACTATCTCAAAATTGCGGCTATCCTCTTCAAGCACAGTCTTTAAGAGCATTCCCACATCTTTTGCCGAACTTTTAGCTGCCGTTTCACAGTCTTTTCCGTCAATAAAATGGTGATAATCATATATTTTTTGTAACGGGGTTTTATACCAATCCCTGTTATTTCCGCCAAACAAAATACGAACTGAAAATTCCGCATTCTCGCTGTAATTGCAAATCGCATTTACAGCACCGCGTATGTAAACTTTGCAAAGTTCAATATCTATCGGTGAAATATTTGCCGATATGCTGTATGTTTTTGCATTATCGTTAGTAATCATACTCTTATCTCCTCATACCTTTTGAAATTCGTAAGCATATTGTTCTTTATTTTCATTGTCATAATACGAATCATCTAATATCTTCTTAAATTCATCACTGTCAGCCATTACAGTTGAGTCAATATCTTCCCAATCTCCATAATACTCATCTGTATTACTCACAAATCTTTTTTGCCATCCCGATGTATCTCTAAAAATCAAATTAACACTTGAATAGCCAGAAACGAAATATTTACCTATTGAAACAACATTTTCAGGAATTACAAGTTCACTTAATGATGTACAACCATTAAATGCCCCTGTTCCGATAGAAGTCAATGCATTTGGTAAAATTAAATTATTAAGAGATTTGCAACCGCTAAATGCCCATTTGCCTATTTCTTCTACATTATCGGACATTACAACTGATTTAAGAGAAGAACAACCTCTAAACGCAAAATTTGCAATAGTTTTAATCTTTGACGGTAAAACAATTTTTTCTAAATTGCTACATCTGTCAAAAGAACTGCTTCCTATTTTAGTTATCGTATTAGGTAAAATTACACTTTCTAAATTATTGCATTTATAAAATGAATACATAGCCAATTCTGTTACAGGCACCCCTTTATAATAGGAAGGCACTGTAATACTATTTACCGTATCACGATATTCTTCTTTTATCGATACTGTATAAGCATTTCCATATTTATTAAAATTAAGATAGCCTACATCCGCATATTCCGAAGTCACACCGCCTAAATTTTCCTTTGTTCCGTCAGTATAGGTAATAATCAATTCACCGTTTACAATTTCGGTTTTTGCAATACCTCTGCCGGTATCACCTTTGTCACCTTTTTCGCCCTTTTCACCCTGTGCGCCTGCGTCACCTTTATCACCCTTATCGCCTTTTTCGCCTTTAACATTGCCAAGGTTTATAACCAAATTATCACTGAGTGTAACCGTAAGTTCGCCTGTTGATGAAAGGGTGACTGTTTTAATACCTACACCGTCTTGCCCGTCAGCACCATTTGAGCCGACAACATTACCGAGGTTTTTAACCGTACCGTCTGTATATGTAAGCACAAGTTCACCGTTTGCATTCACTTCTGATTTTGATATGCCGATACCGTCTGCGCCCTTAATGTTGCCCAAATCAAGTACAGTACCGTTAGTAAGTGTTACACTGAGTGCGCCCTCATTTGAAACTGTTACATTTGCAATGCCTACGCCATCTTGTCCGTCAGTACCGTCTTTACCGTTAGTACCGTCTTTTCCGTCAACACCATTAGTACCGTTGATACCATCCTTACCGTCTTTGCCATTTGTACCGTCTTTTCCGTCAACACCATTAGTACCGTTGATACCATCCTTACCGTCTTTGCCTGCTACACCTTGAATGCCCTGTTCGCCGGTATCACCTTTGTCACCTTTTGAACCTTTAACATTGCCAAGATTTATTTGCTGTCCGTCTGAAAAAGTAAGTTCAAGTTCGCCAGAAGTATTGATCAAAACATTCGCAATACCGACACCGTCTTTGCCGTTAGTACCGTCTTTTCCGTCAACACCATTAGTACCGTTGATACCGTCCTTACCGTCTTTACCATCTTTACCTGCTACACCTTGAATACCCTGTTCGCCGGTATCTCCTTTGTCACCTTTTTCGCCTTGCACACCGGTGTCGCCTTTATCGCCCTTTTCACCTTTTATCGTTCCAAGGTTTAATGTTGTACCGTTTGTAAGAGTTATATTTAACTTTCCGTCTTCTGTAATATTAACAGTATTGATACCGACACCGTCTTTACCGTTAGCACCGTCTTTTCCGTCAATACCGTTAGTACCGTTGATACCGTCCTTACCGTCTTTACCGGCTACACCTTGAATGCCCTGTTCGCCGGTATCTCCTTTTTCGCCTTGCGCACCGGTGTCACCTTTATCACCCTTATCACCTTTTGCACCGTCACTGCCTACTACTTTGCCTAAATTATCAATAACACTGTTTGAATATGTTACAATCAATTCGCCATTTGAATTGATTTCGGATTTAACTACACTTATTCCGTTTTGTCCGTTTTTACCGTTTTTACCGTTATTTCCGTCTTTACCGTTTATTCCGTCAATACCGTTTTTACCGTCAACACCGTTTTTACCATCAACACCGTTTTTACCATCAACACCTACTACTTTGCCAAGATTACATATCTGCCCATTAGAATAAGTTAATATCAACTCGCCTTTATCATTTATAGCCGAATTTGAAATACTTACACCATCAATACCGTTTATTCCTACAAGTTTATCAAGGTTAACGCTTGAACCGTCGGAATAAGTGATAGCGAGCTGACCGTCAGAATTTACACTTGCCAATGTGATACTTCTGCCGTCTTTTCCGTTTGCACCGTTTTTACCGTTTAAACCGTTCTTTCCGTCAGTTCCGTCTTTGCCGTCTTTTCCTTTAGAACTTGAAACATTGCTTACATTTACATCTGTACCGTCTAAAAGAGTTAAAATAAAATCTCCGTTTTTATTAAAACCTGCGTTTGTTATTACAGATTTATTTTGATTTGATACATTTGCAACTGCTTTATTCCACTCTTTTTCTGTGCCTGAATATCCGTTTTCCTTTGCAATTTCAAATGCCGATTTACCGTCAAGAGATTTAAGCCAATCATTCAAATTGCCTTTATATCCCTGCTCCACAGCAAGTTCATAAGCTGAAAGTCCGTTTTCAACTTTTGAAGAAGTTGGCTGCGAGCTGCTATTATGCACAACATTTGCCATAAAAAATGCAATACCAATCATTAGTATAATTGATAAAATTGCCAATAATACTTTTTGAAGAGTTTTATTGCGACTTTTTCTGCTTTCGTTTTCCATATTCATCCACCTTTTCACACTTTTTTATTCATTATATTACAACCGCAGGTTGTTGTCAACAACTACTAATCAGTGTTTTATTTAACAATCTCAAGTTGTTATCATTATTATATTAGGAGTGGTAGCAATGATAAAAAACCTAAAAGCACTTCGCAAGGAGTACAACATAAGCCAGCAACAGCTTGCAAATATAATAGGTGTCAGCCAGCAATCTATAAACAAATATGAAAATCACAATGTAGAACCCGATATTGAAACACTGAAAGCTATTGCAACTTTTTTTAACACAACCATTGACTTTTTAGTCGGATTTGACGAAAGCAAAACCGCATTTACAAAAGAGGATGAACTGCTTAGATTATTTAGTTTAATGACAAAGGAGCAACAGGATTTATATATTGAGCAGGGGAAAATTTTTGCTAAAATGAATAACAAAAAATAAAAACGAGAGTCGTAAGACTCTCGCTTTTTTCGTTATATCTTATTAAGATTTCCGATTAAAAAGCTTCTGCAACTGCAACAAAGCGTACCAACAAATAAATTGTTATTTCGCGTTAATTTGTGTGACCTCACTCAGTTGCGAAAAGGTCCACCGGACCTTTTCTGCCAAAATAAAAAACAGCGTTCCTTACGAAACGCTGTTTTTATTTCGGACACTCGTGTTGGCGCAACCGCCAACGCTTTCGTCTTATTAAAAATTCCGATTAGAGAGCTTCTGCAACTGCAACAGCACATGCTACGGTTGCGCCAACCATCGGGTTGTTACCCATACCGATAAGTCCCATCATTTCTACATGAGCAGGAACTGATGAAGAACCGGCAAACTGTGCGTCTGAATGCATTCTGCCCATTGTATCTGTCATACCGTATGAAGCAGGGCCTGCAGCCATATTATCAGGGTGAAGAGTACGGCCTGTACCGCCGCCTGAAGCAACAGAGAAGTACTTTTTACCGTTTTCAAGGCGTTCCTTCTTATATGTGCCTGCAACAGGGTGCTGGAAACGAGTTGGGTTAGTTGAGTTACCTGTAATAGATACATCAACATTTTCTTTCCACATAATTGCAACACCTTCGGTTACATCGTTTGCACCGTAGCAGTTAACCTTTGAGCGAAGTCCGTCTGAATAAGCCTTGCGGAATACTTCCTTAACTTCGCCTGTATAATAATCCATTTCAGTTTCAATATAAGTGAAACCGTTAATTCTTGCGATAATCTGTGCTGCGTCTTTACCAAGACCGTTAAGAATAACACGAAGAGGTTTTTTTCTAACCTTGTTAGCTTTTTCAGCAATACCGATAGCACCTTCAGCAGCAGCGAATGATTCGTGGCCTGCAAGGAATGCGAAACATTCTGTTTCTTCTTCAAGAAGCATTTTGCCAAGGTTACCGTGGCCAAGACCTACTTTTCTCTGGTCAGCAACTGAACCAGGGATACAGAATGACTGAAGACCTTCACCGATTGCAGCAGCAGCTTCAGCAGCTGACTTAACACCCTTCTTAAGTGCGATAGCACAACCTACTGTGTAAGCCCACTTTGCATTTTCAAAGCAAATTGGCTGAATACCCTCAACGATTTTATAAGGATCAAAGCCTTTAGCCTGGCAGATTTCTCTGCATTCTTCAATTGATTTAATATCGTACTGAGCGAGAACATCAAGAATTTGTTTCTCTCTTCTTTCATATGATTCAAATAAAGCCATTGTCTTTTCCTCCTTATTCTTTTCTTGGGTCGATAATCTTAACAGCGTCATCAACTCTGCCGTACTGACCCTGAGCCTTTTCAAATGCTGTGTTAGCATCGTCACCGGCCTTGATGAAGTCCATCATCTTACCAAAGTTTACAAACTTGTAGCCGATGATTTCATTATCGGCATCAAGTGCAATACCTGTTACATAACCGTCTGTCATTTCAAGGTAACGAGGGCCTTTTGCAAGAGTACCATACATAGTACCAACCTGTGAACGAAGTCCTTTACCAAGGTCTTCAAGGCCTGCACCGATTGCAAGACCGTCATCAGAAAATGCACTCTGTGAACGACCGTATACAATCTGAAGGAAAAGTTCCCTCATAGCTGTATTGATAGCGTCACAAACAAGGTCTGTGTTAAGAGCTTCAAGAATAGTTCTGCCAGGAAGAATTTCAGCAGCCATTGCAGCTGAATGAGTCATACCTGAGCAGCCTACTGTCTCAACAAGAGCTTCCTGAATAACGCCCTCCTTAATGTTAAGGCTAAGCTTGCAGGTACCCTGCTGAGGCGCACACCAACCTACACCGTGTGTGAAGCCTGAAATATCTTTAATTTCTTTTGCTTTTACCCATTTTGCTTCCTCCGGAATCGGAGCCGCACCGTGAGCAACGCCCTGTGCAACAGGACACATTGTTTCAACTTCGTGTGAATAAATCATTTGAATTACTCCTTCCATATTTTAGCTTTAATATTGCCAAAAATAATAATTTATAAAATTATCACAAATATTATACCCAATTGCTTGTCTTACTTCAAGAGTAAATGTGATTTTTTTGTCAAAACTTTTATGTTTTAGCTACTATTATAAGAAAACTTGAAAAATCAATTAAATTTTGGTACAATATTTATATTAAAATTGTCTTTTGAAAGGAAGATCAGTAATGAAAATCAAAAGCAACTTTGCAAAAAGGAAAATAGCAGATTCAAACATCGTTGTACCCGTAGGCCCGGCAATAAAAGATTTTAACGGGATGATTACCTTAAATGACAGCGCTTCATTTTTTTGGGATTGTATGATTAACGAAACCACCGAAGAAGAAGTAATTGAAAAAGTAATTAACGAATATGACATTGACAAAGAAACCGCAAAGCGCGATATTGAAAATTTCATAAAAATGCTTGAAGATAATAATCTACTTGAAAAATGATAAACACTCGGCTTTTTAGCCGAGTGTTTTTTATCCAAATCTGCCGTTGATATATGCATCTGTGCGTTCATCTTCAGGATTTGAAAAAATCTTTTGCGTTTCATCAAATTCAATTACCTCGCCCAATAGGAAAAACGCTGTTTTATTTGATATTCTTTTAGCCTGCTGCATAGAATGGGTAACAATTATAATTGTATAATCTTTTTTCAGTTCAAGTGCAAGTTCTTCAATTTTAGATGTTGAAATCGGGTCAAGCGCAGATGTCGGCTCATCCATCAATATAACATCGGGGCTGACCGCAAGTGTTCTTGCAATGCAAAGCCTTTGTTGCTGGCCGCCGGAGAGAGCCATTGCACTTTTTTTGAGTTTATCCTTAACTTCATCCCACAATGCAGCCTGTTTCAGTGATTTTTCCACAATATTATCAAG
>CAVLCX010000093.1:0-6628 GCA_963661525.1 bacterium | reverse complement strand
CCTGTGTGTAATCTTCCATATCACGCAGTTTCAGCACATATAAAACAATATCATCATCAAATATTTTTCTATCTTTCAAAGCAAAAGACAGTGAAGGATATAAGCTCTTGGTAAAATCAATAAGCGGTGAAAGATGATAATAATGCTGTGCAAAGGCACAAATTTCATACAAATGGTTTGGACTTGCGTTGCCCATAGTATGATTAAAAACATACACAAAATCGCCTAACGACTCATAATAATCAAATAAAAACTGCGAATTTATATGCTTAATTCCCAAATCTGAATCTTTCAATATTATATTTTGGTCACGATAAATTGTAGGAAGCAAACGCCTGTTTGGGTCATTGATACGCTCACCGCGATAAAAAAGTTTTTCACCCGAAAGAAACGGGTCTAATATAAATTGATTAAATTCTTCAATAGTATTTATATTCTTACTTACACGGCTAAAATCAATATCCAAATTATCGTCGATTTTAATACTGATTTCATCTAATTTTCGCCTTAAAAGTTCCCTTGCAGAAGGTCTTGAAAAAACATTACTCAATATTCATCACCAACTGATATGCAGATTCTGTTGCATTGGCAATTCTGCCTATTTTAAGGCTGTCGCCTATGTTATATACTTTATAATCACCTGAATTCTTAATAGAATCAAATAACACTGTATCCGGCTTAACCCCAAGTGAAAGCACAACATAATCAACATTTAATGAAATTGTTTTTTTACTCTTTAAATCTTCAAGTTCAATACCGCTTTGGGACACAGAAAGAAGTTTATGAGAAGTCAAAAACTTCGTGCCGGCTTTTTCAAGAACAGGCAAAGCATCATCAACATGCTGAAACCATGCCGACGGTGCAATTTCATCTGCCATTTCAATAATTGTCACCTTATTTCCCTGTGAAACAAGCAATTCACTTGTTTCAAGCCCGGTCATTCCCGAGCCGATAACAGCAACATTTTTATTTTCAAGATTAACAGAACTGTCAAGTATTTCTGTAACAGTTGAAATGTTGTTACCGCTGAAAGCTTTAGGGTGAATTGCATTACCGCCTGTTGCATTTATTACTATTTGAGGTGAATAAGAATCAATTATTTCTTTAGTAGCAAGGGTGTTAAAAATAACTTTTGCACCAGCCAAAACAGCATTGGCAAGTAAATCTTCACACACCCAATTCATTTTGTCTTTATGCGGTGGTTTGCTTGCAAGGTTTAATTGGCCGCCCTGCTTATTATCTTTTTCAAGAACAGTTACATCAAAACCGCGCTTTGCAAGTAATTCTGCCGCAGTTAAACCGGCACAGCCTGCGCCTATGATAACTGCTTTGCGCGCATTACCGTTATGCTTTAACTTTACATCTTCTCGGCCAACAAATGTATTAACAGAGCATTTGCCGTGTGTATATTTATATGCTCCATTCATCATACTTTCAAAGCAGTACAAGCAGCAAACGCAGCGTTTAACCAAATTTTCGTTGCCGTTTTCAACTTTTTTCGGCCAGTAAGGGTCGGCAATAAGCGGCCTGCCGAGTGAAATAAAGTCCTGGCAACCCTCTTCAAGCTGAAGTTCTGCCTGCTTTGGTGAACGAATAAGATTTGCCGCAATAACAGGAATATCTACAACTTTTTTTACTTCGCTTGCAAGATATTTTCTCCAACCCGGAGTAAAAGTTGTAGGTTCAAGCCAGTAGTTAAATGTATCATATGCACCTGATGAAACATCAATGGCGTCAATTCCCTTATCATTAAGAATTTTTGCCATTTTTAAACCTTCCTCTAAATTGTAGCCCTTACCGTCCTGCCCTATTTTACTATACATTTCATCAACAGTGAGGCGAACAACAATCGGAAAATCTTTACCGCAGTTTTTACGGATTCCGTCAATTATTTCAAGCAGAAATCTCATTCTGTTTTCCAGCGAACCGCCGTATTCATCAGTACGCTTATTAGTATTAGGTGATAAAAATTGCTGAATAAGATAACCGTGTGAAGCGTGAAGCTCAACACCGTCACATCCAGCTTTTTGAACTCTTACAGCACCCTCAACGAATTGGCATATAAGCTTTTTAATCTCTTTTTTTGAAAGTTCACGATTAACGCTTTCACTCATTTTACTTTTTTCGCATTTGCTTGGAGCTACTGTGCGTGGGACAATATCTTTATCCTGCAATACTTTACCCGGCGGTATAACTGTACCGGTAAGAATTTTGGTATATAAATTACCCATAAGTTTACTGCCGATATTGCAAATAGGCACAGTACCTATCATAAGCCCAAGGTTTTGCCTTCCGGGATGGTGAAGTTCAACCATAACTTTGCAATTATGCTTATGTATTCTGCCGGCCATTTCTTTAAGTGCAGGTATTTGATAATCGTGGCTCATACCAAGCTGACCGAATGATGATGCACCGGTTATATCGTTAATTCGTGTAATTTCGGTGAAAATAAGGCCTATTCCACCCTTTGCACGCTCTTCATAATAATTCATCATAGTTTCGGTAGCACAACCGTTATACTGCCCAAAACCCATACACATCGGTGCCATTACTATTCTGTTTTTAATTTCCACATTACCTATTTTCATAGGTGAAAACAGCATATCGTAATTCATAAATACCCCTTAAGTCGAAAATTACTTTTTCTTCTTTTTCTTGTTATTTGCAAGTTTCTTTTGCTCTTTATTTCCATAAAGAGCTTCCATCCTTTTATCTTCGCGTATACACCACAATCTAAACCAAAGGTAAATAAGCGCAACTATAACTATAATTACAACAATAGGAATTACTTTTGCCATAGTGCGTTTAAAAGCAGTTGATTTTTCCTGTGCCTTAATCATAAACCAAATATTAGGAGTAAATTTTGTTCCGTCAGGAGCAATATAAACTCCGTCCCAACTTAAATCCTGCTTTTTACCGTTTTCATCAATATAGTAAAAGCCAAAGGCTTTAAGTGGTTTGTTTTTATCTTTGAATTGGTTATAATCTTTATTTTTATATTTGAAAAATTCAACTTTAGTTCCGCTGAAATCAGGAGTTATTGACTTTGGCATAAACGAATAAGTAATATCAGACATTATAGCTGTATGATTAACACCGATTAAAATGACGATAACAGCAATAATGCCTACAATTATACCTGCAATGGTAATTTTTTTCTTTTTAGGGCTTATTTTCTTTTTTTCGGTAACATTATCAGTTACAATTACTTCTTTTTCTTCCATAATAACATATAGCCTTTCTCAAATAGGAATTTATAATTTAATTATAACAAATACTTATAACAAGGTCAAGAAAAAACGGAGTGAAGCTTCTGCCTCACTCCGTTTAAATTCAAATTATTTCTTCTTCCTTTTTTCAGCCTTGGCTGCAAGTTTTGCCTTGGCTTCTTCAACTCTTTTTCTTTCTTCCTCTTTGGCGGCTTTTTCTGCAGCTTCACGGTTCTTTTCTCGCTCGATTTCTTTCTGTCTTTCTTTTTCATCTTTAACAGCTTTGCGGGCAAGTCTTTCCTCTTCAAGTGTTTCATCACTTTTAGCAGGAGCTTTTGCAACCGCAATGTTGATACCGGTTGCAACTAATAAAAGAACAAGAGCAACAAAGTATCCCCAAGAAATTGAAGCAGAGCCGGCAAAAACAGGCATATCGCCAAAATTAAATGCGCCTGCCTGATCTGCAAGTGTGCCTGACATAACAAACATTACAACGGATACAACCGAAAAAGCAATTGATACAATATCAAGGCCTACCATAGCTTTTGTTTTTGGTTTTTTACAAAGAATAATAGTCATTAAAAACGCCAATACGATAAACAATGCGCTAAGCACAAAGAAAAGATAGCCGATTACAGCAAAAGTTAAAGCGCCGCTGTAACCTTCAAATTTCATATTCGTCATATACAAACCTGTATTGCCGAAAAAACTTTGGAAAAAGTCAATCATAGACTTATTCTTATTAAATAACGAAATAATGGTTAAACTGAAGCTTTCACCGTCACTATTAAGATTTGCCCAAGGAAGAATAAAACCGATAGCCGGTAAAAAAGTTAAAACAAGCCTTGCAATTCTCAATTTTGTTCCCCAAATAGAATATGCTATTCTGTTAAGAGATTTATAGAAAACCGCAAATTGCTTTTCAGCTTTTTCACTGTCTTCCTCAAGTCTTTCCTGCCAGTTATGATTAGGAATAGAAACGCCGCAAGCTGAACATTCAGCTTTTACATTCCAAATATGTAATGTTTTGCCACAGTTAGGACAGGTACTTGCCATAAATATGTACCCCTTTCAAAGTTACTTACTCTTGATATTTTATATTGAAAGAAACGAATTGTCAATAGTATTTAACAAGTTATGCAAAAGAATTTATTTAATTATAACATATTTATATCTCTTTCAAAAAAAATATTATACCAATCGCATAAAAAAGTGTTGATTTAGATAATTTAATATGTTAGTATAATAATGTTATATTTTCAAAGGCAAAAAGCCTTAAGAAATGAGGGAATAATTTGGCAGAAGAAACACTCACCGAAGAATTAACACAATCCGAAATAGAAGAGCTTGACAAGCTCGCCTATACGCACAAGCGTTACCTTACACCTAAGGAAATTGCCGCTTATGTTCTTGTAAATTTCGGTCAGAAAAACTTATCACAGTTTGTAGATGCATTTAAAGAGTTCTTTATGATTCAGTTCTTAAAGCTTAACTCTACCGCATATGCAAACATTAACCTTTTTGCATCAATATATGATGCGCTTGACGATACGATTTCCGGTTTGATTATTGACCGTACGCGTACCCGTTGGGGAAGAATCAGGCCATTCTTCATCATTCCGTTACCGCTATGGCTTATCGGCGGTGCAATGATGTTTACAGCCCCTAATATCAGTGCTACCAATAAAATAGTATGGGCGGCAGTAGCTATTGTAATTTACGGTTTAGGTATGAGTTACTTCGGCGCTTGGGGACTTATGATTTATAACATAACTCCTAACACCGATGAAAGAAATAATCTTATTACCATTACAAAATTCTTTGAACTTTTCGGTACTTGGCTTCCGTCACTTGTACCTGTACTTGTAACACTTCTTCCTAAAATAAATAAGAATATCACAATGGAAGGTGTATATTCGGGATTCGCATACTTTATGCTTATTCTTGCAGCGGTATTTGCTGTATTCGGTTTCTTTAATATGAGAGAGCGTGTTCCGCTTATGAGCCGTGAAGAAATTAAAGAAACATCGGTTCTTGAATCACTTAAAAACATTATTACTAACAGACCTCTTTTAGCAGTAATCCTTGCTAACTTCTTTAACTCATTCAAGTCAGTCGGCGGTTCATCGGAATCATACTTCTGGCTTAATAATACAGGTTCGCTTCTTAACCAAACAATCTGCGGTTTATTTACTGGTATTCCAAACTACATTATGGTTCCCGTTGCAGCAAAAATGGTTAAAAAATGGGGTGCAAGAGCCACATCAATCATTGCAGGTTTATTCGGCTTCTTCGCATATATGACTTTATTCTTTGTTGGTTATCACCCATTTGGTCAAACCTTTAAAGACCATTACATATTTAATCTTATTTGGGTTATCTTCGGTCTTACTATTTGCGGTCTTCCAAACAAAATTCTTAATGTCAGCGGTCAAATCGTTACAGCGGAAGCTCTTGATTATATGGAATGGAAGCACGGCCTCAGAAACGAAGCACTTGTAACAACTGTTCAGGGTTATTTCGGTAAACTTGCTACATCAGTTACAGGCTGGCTTTCAGGTATGGTACTTACTTGGATTAACTATGTACCTCTTACCGACTCACTCGGCAACGCAGTTCCACAGACTGACCCAACAATGCTTAACGGTATTTGGGCAATCTTCTGTATCCTCCCTGCTCTCGCAAGAGGACTTTACGGTGTTTCATTCATCATCTATCCAATCCACGGTGACCTTCAGCAACAAATGATTGTTGAGCTTGCTGAAAAGCGTGCACAAAGACTTGCCGAGCAAGACGCTAAAGACCATCAAGCAAACGCTTAATTATTAAGCATAACTTAAATCAAAAACGCCATTGGTTAAACCAATGGCGTTTTCTTTTATGCTTATAAACTTCAACATAATATAAATAAATATAATAGATATAGAAAAACACCGAAGAGTTAATAAATACTCTTCGGTGTTTTATTGGAGGCACCACCCAGATTTGAACTGGGGCATAAAGCTTTTGCAGAGCTTTTAACAAAATACTTTAAACACCACTAATTAGTACAAATTGAGCGTAAAATCTAATACAATTTTGTGCCGAATTTTGAAGCAATTATATCATTAGCCATTTTAGATGTCAATAGTTTTTGTTTTAAAAAGCTACAAACATTGTTTTATGTTTTTATATATTTTTTTATCGAACTCAATCGAATTTATTACATATTGTATATTTTGTTTATTTATGATAAATATTTATTTTCGATTCAATCCATTTTTGTAAGTCATAATTAGTAACATATAATTTATTATGTAGCGAAAAAGAAAATGGAATTTCTTTTATAATAACATATGCCTGTTTTATACTACAATTAAAAATTTTAGAAATATCTTTAACGGAATACGCTTTTGGTAATAATTTAATGATTTTAATAT
>CAVLCX010000092.1:3913-6712 GCA_963661525.1 bacterium | reverse complement strand
ATATTGATTTTGGTACTCCTGTTTGGAATGAAGGCGATATTGATATAGCACCTGAATATTTATACGAAAATGGTAATTCTGTTAATATAGCAGTTTGATAAAATTTTTATATAAAAAACAAGGAGAAATCTATGTTTATTTTAACAAATTCTACCCCAGAAGGAAATTATACGCCTTCTTTATTTGATACAGAAAAAGAAGCTGTCGATTTTTCAAAACAGCTTTTTTGTGAAAATTATATTTCTGCATTTGAAAATAATTTTGATAAAGAAGATATAATTGAATTGTTTTGTTGTGCAAACAATTGTAAAGCAACTAACATTTGCGAAAACAAAAAATTAATAGATGATTTTATAAATTTTGTTTGCAATAAAGACAAAGAAAAAGATTTTGAATATACAGAAAAAGAATGGCGTATTGAGTATTCAGATGATAGTTTTAATGTCATCCAGATTTTTGACTCCGATAAAATCAGATGAAATTAGAGTGAATTTATAATCTTTAATTATTTTGAACTATGAAAACATTTGTTTTCATAGTTCTTTTTTTATGTAGTTTTTGATTTTTATTACTATATATATGTAGAAAATAGAAAGCGAGGTAAAAATATATGATTAAAGAAAATATGGCAAAACTATGTCCGTACTATTCTTGTGCTGATGATGGTAATGTTAATTGTTTTGATCATCCGGTTTACATACAAACTTGCTGTAAAAACCATCAAAGGACCTCACTTGTGAAGTGTAGTCATTGTAAAGACGGAGATTATTACAGACAATTAATCGAAAATGAGTTTAAAAAGATACAAAGTTTTTCTGTTGAGGCTTTTGTGGATTGGTTATGCAACAATTTGTTACAATGCAAGAACTGTGGACTCAAATACCATTTTTGTAAAAAACAATTAGTTTTTAATCTTAGCCACCCTTTGCCCGGCGGTTATGGTGAAAAACATTACAACGAGTTATCAACAGAATTATTCTATGAATTTTTAGAAGCACAGTGGCTTTTTAACGACAGCAATAATGTGAACGAAAATTTCAGCAAAAGGTTAATTAAGATAATTGAAAAGGAGAAAAGTTATGAAAGTAAATGATGTTAAAGAATATTGTAATTTTCCGGAAATTAAAAGTAATTTAATGTTAAAGCACTCTTATAAAGAACTTCAAGAAATTGAACAAAACGAGGAATACGAGAAAATTCGCAAAGAAATAAATGAAAGAGAAGAACAAGAACCAAAATTGACAAAAAAAGAACAATTAAATAATGCTTTATATCTCTTGGTAATCAGTATTATTCCAATTGTTGTTGCAGTCCTACTTTTTATTAATCTTATTAGAATTGGGGAGCGTTTATTTGACTCTATTGTTGCTGGATGCATTATAGGATTTGTAATCTTCTTTGTAGAACTGCTTGTTATTCCAAGGTTTCAAATTGAAATTAAAGATAGTAAAGCTAATGATTTATCATGGAAAAAAATGCAATACATACCATTAACAGAAGGTGAACTAACAAGTCTTAATATTCATAATATTTATGATTACATTTCGTTTTTAAATAATTTTTTAACTGTAAGCGTTGAATATTTTTCGTTTTTTGATTTTAAAAATGTTGAGATTTATAGTTGTGCCAAACCATCTAAAGCTATTCTTGATGAAATCAATAAGTCTCTAACCTATCTTGATGATGCAGATAATGCCGGATATATTGCTTTTGTAAACAACGAATATGTATATGCTCATTAAAGGAGAAAAAATAATGGAAGTAAATAATGTTAAAGAAAATTTAGAAAAGAAACAGACATATAAAGAAATTAAAAAGAGCAAAAGACAAGAATTTTTTTCTGAGTTAAAAGAGACATTTAGTTCAAGCACATTCAAATGTATTGCAGTCAATATAGTATTAGCAATTATTATAGTTTTTTGTAGCTACGCTTTTTTAAATTCTGTTGAGCCTCTTGATTATAATTCTGTTTCACCTGATAAAAGAATTATATTAAAAATTGCTATTGGGTTTATGTTGGTTCTTTGTGTTCCATTAGCAACACTTATATTGAGATTGGTCGAAAGCAAAATTCAAGATTTGGTAATAAGAAAAAAGTTAAGTAAAATGTCATACAAAAAAATGCAATACATACCATTGACAAAAGTTGAATTTATTAAATTAGAAATTCATAATATCGCTGATTATGTAACTTTTTTGAATGAATTTTTAAGAGTCAGAATAGATTATTTTGATTTTGATGAATTAACAGATGTTTATCAAACTACAATTGCAACACCGCCAAAAATGATTATTGATAAAATCAACGAAACTCTAATATTCCTCGAAAATTTACCTGAAAGTAATCAGCAAATTACTTTTGATGAGAAAAATGAAAAGTTTATAGTCAACGGAAGGTGAAAAAATGAACGAAATAATTCAAAACAAAGACATCGTTTAAAATTAACCAGTGTTTAAAAAATTATAACAAAGAGTGTTTGCCTGAAACATTTAAAATCGTAGAAACAGATATAAAAAATGCGACAGAAAACGCTTATAAAAAGTATAATGCCATTCAAAAAAGAAGAAAAAACAAAGAATTAAAGGCAAAATCATAGAAAGGACTAAAATATGAAATCAACAGGAAAATTTAGAAGATTAGATGATTTAGGTAGAGTCATGATTCCAAAAGAAGTCAGAAAGGAACTCAAATTAAAAGAATGCGACCTTTTTGAAATTTTTACTGATGGAGATTATGTGATTTTAAAAAAGCATAACGAAATTTAGAAAAGTTGAAAAAATTTATAGAAAGGACTAAAT
>CAVLCX010000092.1:2766-3903 GCA_963661525.1 bacterium | reverse complement strand
AAATGCGACAGAAAACGCTTATAAAAAATATAATGCCGTTCAAAAAAGAAGAAAAAATAAAGAATTAAAGGCAAAATCATAGAAAGGACTAAACTATGAAAGAATTCAAGGTAGAATTAGAAAATTTAACTGATGAAGAAAAGAAAACTTTTCTCAAATTAGTTAAAAAGAGTAAAAAACATGGTAGAAAGTGTATGAATGAAATATATTACAGTATTTGTGAAGATGGAAATATTATAGGCTGTGTTGAAAATGATACCCTTTACACTGAAAAAGTGGTGTGACGGAAATCAAAAATAATTAAGGAGAAACTCTTAATGAAAAATATTGATAGCTATGAAGGCGTTGTTGTAAATACTTTACTTGGTAGTAATCATTCTCAAAATGATGATATTCCTGCTACACAGAATATTTACATTGAACGAAAGGATATTTCTGAAGAAAGAAAAATTCCGTTTATAGGAACTGAAAAGTTATATGATTGTTTGGAGGTCTAAACTATGAGTTATACTGAACTTTGGGGTATAAAACAAGATTGGTACGGTGAAGAAATCAAAGTGTATCAAAACAGTTATATGTTTGTGCCAGCCATCTGTGATAAATTACTTTGTGAATACATACCAGAGGGTGAACGAAAAAAATTGACCGGCTTTGATTCAAAAGCTATTGATTCTTATTTGTTCTTTTGCTTTACTGGGCTTGGTAACTGGGAAAAACTTAACTATATGATTAACAATTCTTGTTGTTTTAATAACCGTATTATGTGGGATTTATGTAATTCAGGTATTTTCTCTGCAAAAGATAAAGAAAAGGTAGCAGATTGTATTATAAACTTTTCAGATGAATATTTTTCAGATGAAGAATATGCCATTACTGCCAATAGACTTGAAGAAGTTGCCGATGATATACGAAATCTTGACAAAAATATAAATATTTTTGTATTCATGGAACTTCTTGTGATGATAATGTCGAGCGTTGGTTTTACGATTCGGAAGGAGAAGCGGCACCACTATCTGATTGTTGCGACCCGGAATGTTGTTTTGTGGTGATTTTAGTTGATAAAGAAAATCCATATAATAAGGAAATCTCATATAAGAGTTGTTCAGAAGTGACAAAAAGAATTAAATTAAATAATAC
>CAVLCX010000092.1:0-2756 GCA_963661525.1 bacterium | reverse complement strand
TAAGTTTTATGATAGATATTATATTGCTGATAAATCGGGAAAGATACTTGATTTGGCTAAAAATAACTTAGGCTTTAATGATGAAAAATCTGCTCGAAATTGGTTTAATGATTTTTCTGCATCATTCAACAAAACTTATGGTGACAGAATGACTCTTGAAGCGTTTTGTAGAAAAGAACATACGACTCTATACTAAAAAAAATTGATGAAAGGAGAGTAAACACTAAATCAGTGAAGGAGATGACTTTGTGATAGAATAAGGGGGAGTTACTTGACAATTATATATTGTGAGCAAGTAAACGATATGTGAAAAACAAAAAATAATTTATGCTGCTTTGCGCATTTTAGTGCAAGGCAGTTTTTATTTTATGAAAACAATTGATAATGTTAACAAATTGTAAAAAAACACAATAAATTTCGGTAATTCAAAAAATATTACTATATATCCTCGAAGCAATAAAAAGATTTTATTTTTTGAAAGGAATAAAAATATGTATAGAAATGATGAATTATGGAATAAAAACTTTGATGTTTTTAAGGAGTATATAAAAAATCCAAAAAACACAACATTTTCTGTAACTACAATTTATAAAGGCGTAAAAATCGGAAATTGGTACAGACATCAATTAAATGAATATAAAAACTGTTCATTGCCATTTGAGCGTTCTAAATCATTAAAAGAATTTTATCCGAAATGGTTTGATTATCAGTCATTAAAAAAGCATTATAAAATTGTTTACGAAAAAAGTAATAAGGATTTCGCTTGGGTATTTAATTCAAAAGTTGAATCAGACAAAGCTTTTGACTTTATAGTTACAAACAACATAAAAAACAGCAAAGAACTTTTTAATTTTATTGTTAAACATCAAAGTAATTCTCGTTTGCTATCTCGTTTAGAAAAAGAAGAATTAAAATTTGGAGCTTTTAAACATGTAACTTCTGTCTCTATTACGACATATGAATTACTAACAAAACTTTATGATTTTGACGATTTTTCCAGTAAAAAAAACCCGATATATTATTGTAATGAAAAAATAAGAAGTTTTATTAAACCGGAAGAAGAATTGATTTATCGTATTAAAATGATTTTTTCATACTTGCTAAACGAAAAGTGCTACAACATTTTTTTCTCAACTTATGATTTGAAAAACAATAATATCAATACATATCAAGCGGTATCTAATGAATACAAAATTACTCGTGAAAGAGTACGCCAAATTGCAAATGCTGCAATTACTAAATTTAAAGACACAGATGCTTTAAAAAAATTATTGCTTTGCCCTTATAAAGACATCGTTATTGATTTACCTAAAGACTTCTTTTCATATAAAACCATTGAGACTTTATTTAAAAATGAAATCTTTACTATGAAGCATCTTGAAAACACATCTGTTGACGAACTTAAATCAATTTATGCAATGAGTTCTACTGCATATAAGCAAATAAATGAATATTTATCAACATTAAATTGTGATTGCTATAAATTCACACGAAGAAAACGCTATGCGAAAGCTAAAAATGAAGCGAATTTATTTGAACCAATTGTTTTTACCAATAGGACAAAAAATGCTTTACTCAGAAACAAAATAGATTCTATTGATTCAATTTTAAATTCAATAAATGAAATCTCAAAATTACGAGGCATAGGCAAAGAAACAATAAAAGAAATTTACAACAAACTTAAGATAACCGTCAAAATAAATTCTCCTTATTTCAATGAGGAGTTGAATTGACCTTATTTTTTATTCAATAGGCTAACTATATGTATTACATATTATTATTGATATTACTTATATTGTTGTTAGTTTTATGATTTACTATATGTATGAATAAAACTAATTTAGTAAAAGCTCGAACCTGTGTGTATAATGTCAATTATCACATAGTATGGTGCGTAAAGTATCGTAAACCAATATTAACTGAATCTATCCAAAAAGAGCTTAAACAAATATTATATGACATTGCTGATGATAAAGAATTTATCATTCAATCTTGTGAGATTGGAAACAATGACCATATACATTTATTTGTATCAGCACATCCAAAGTTATCGCCTTCTTACATAGTAAAAATGTTAAAAGGTATATCAGGAAGAAAATTATTTTTAAATCACCCTGAAATCTCTGATAAACTTTGGAAAGGTACTCTTTGGAACAACAGTTATTATATTGAAACAACAGGCTCAATATCTGAGGATGTAATCAAGCAATACATTGAAAAACAATAAAGGTGGTGATTTAATTGAGCATAACTAACAGAGCTATAAAGTGTCGTATATATCCAAATGAAGAACAAAAAGTATTTTTTGCTAAAACATTTGGATGTTCTCGTCTTGTTTACAACAAAATGTTAGAATTAAAATCTAAACATTATAGTGAAACAGGAAAAGCACTAAATATCACACCTGCTATGTTAAAACCGGAATTTTTATTTCTTAAAGAAGTGGATTCATTGGCTTTAACTAATGCTCAATTAAATTTACAATCTGCCTTTAAAGAGTTTTTCAAAGGCAAAGCCGGTTACCCTAATTTCAAAAAGAAACAAACTGCACAAAAATATACTACCAACAATCAAAGAGGTACTATTTCTGTGATTGATAATTATATAAAACTACCGAAAGTAGGTTTAGTAAAAATCAAATTACATAGACAAATACCAAATGATTGGTGTATAAAAAGTGCTACCGTGAGTAGAAACTCTTGTGGTAAGTTTTATGTTTCAATTCTTTTTGAATTTGAACACGAAGTTGAACCACA
>CAVLCX010000091.1:0-6739 GCA_963661525.1 bacterium | reverse complement strand
TGTTTATTATGCCGGCACTCAAGGTGAATGGAATAAAATAGATATAGGGCATAGTAATGAATTTTTGACAAATGCTACATTGCATTGTAGTTCAACACCTGAACCGACCCCAACACCTGAACCAACTCCGACACCTGAACCAACTCCGACACCTGAACCGGCACCACAGCCACCAATCCAACCTACGCATGAATCAACGCAACAAGCTGCACAGCAGACTACTCAACAACAGTCAACTCAAAATAATACAACTACCGAGCAAGTTAGTGTTGCAAAGCCAAAATCTGCTTCAATTAAAAAAGCTAAAGGTAAAAATAAAGCCATTGAGCTTACTTGGGGCAAAGTGGCAAGCGTAAGCGGATACGAAATTCAAGTCGCAACAGACAAGAAATTTAAGAAGAACAAGAAAACCGTAACAATCAAAAAGCAGAAAACTACAAAGACTACCGTTAAAAAGCTTAAAGCAAAGAAAAAATATTATGTAAGAATCAGAACTTACAAAACAGTAAACGGTAAAAAGGTTTATTCTGCTTGGTCAAAGGTTAAGAGTGTTAAAACTAAATAAGTTAAAAAACTGCGGAGATTTAATTCTTCGCAGTTTTTTAACCCCCTGTGGGGCTTGCGTTTAGTAATTTAACATACTAAAATAGTAGGTATAATAATTAAGGAGGTAAGAATATGGCTTGTTTTGTAGTTCCTGCAGTAGAAGCAGTAGTAGTTACTGCCGCTTATTTTGTTGCAAAGCACAAGGAGCAGAAGATTGAAGCACCACAGCTTGCAAGCGAGGGCAAGTTTGATTCAAACGAAGTTAAAATCACTTGGTCAAAAAGATTAAGCTGGCTTTTAGGTATGCTTTGGGGCGGTGTTGTTCTTCTTGCATTTGAGCATTTTTGGCACGGTGAGGTAATACCTTATCCGCCGTATTTATCTGCAATGCTATCGGCTGAAGATACAAAAACCATGCTGCACGAGATGTCAACAGTCGGTGTTTCAATGGCATTGATTGTAACTTCTGCTTGGGGTGTAGTATGCACTGTTGCCGAAGCAAAGGTTAAGCAGATTAAATCAAAGCTTCAAAAAGAAAATGCATAACGGAGTTGAAATATGACTTTACTTATCACGGTAATTGCCGCTGTTATTTCTACTTTGGTTTGGTATTTTTGTGAAAAGAGGGATTCATACAGGCTCGGCACACTTACACTTATGTATTGGGGTGCTTCACTTATGTGGCTTGCCGATTTCATATTTGAATATGCCGAACTTAAGGCTGATTATTTTAATCAAAGTTTTGAATCAATCTTAAACGATTCGCTTTTAGGTTTAACGGTGGTTACAATAGGCTTAGTTATATGGCTTGTAATATTACTTATTAAAGACCCTAACGGTGTATTTGAAAAGAAGTTTACAAAAAAAATAAAGTAAGCAAAAACGGACTGCATTGCAGTCCGTTTTTTAGTTCTATTGATATTGAATTATTTATAAAATAATGCGTTAGTTTGTGCTTTTGAAAATCTGTAAACGCTCATTTCAATTCCGAGTGCCAGGTAAATACACAGCGATGATGAACCGCCTGCCGAGAAAAGCGGCAGTGTGATACCGATACTCGGTAAAATTGAAAGTTCCATTCCTATATTAACAAACATTTGCGCAAACAGCATAACCGATATGCCGCTGCACATTAAATAACCTACATTATCTCTTGCTTTAAGACCTGTTGTCATAACCCTTATAATCAGCACTGCAAGAATAACAATTACCGCAAGTGCTCCGATATAACCGAGTTCCTCACCGGCTACGGTTAAAATCATATCACTTTCATTTACCGGCACTGAACCGCTTTGAGTCATACTTCCGTTAAGATAACCTTCGCCAAGCCAGCCGCCGCTGCCAAGTGCAATTTTACCGTTAGTTTGCTGATAGAGAACATCTTTATATTGCTCCGGGTAAAACAGCGCAGTGATTCTTTCTCTTTGTACACCGTTTATAATGTTTAATTTCCAAGCCGCAGTAAAGCCGACTATTATTGCGCAAATGCCGGCAATAAAGTAGCCTATATTTACTTTCGCAAAGAATAACATTCCGATGAACATTACAAGGAAAATGAGGGCTGAACCGGCGTCACCGGTTAAAAGTACAAGCCCGATAGGAATCATACCATGAATTACAAGCGGCACGATTGTTTTAAGCCTGTTAATATTATCCTTAACCATATCAAGATGATATGAAAAAGATATAATAAATCCGACTTTTAAAAGCTCCGATGTTTGAAAATAGAATACACCAAGGTCAAGCCAGCTTTTAGCATCGGGCCTGTCAGGGTTAACAGCTTTACCGAAAAGCAGTGTTACCACCATAAGCCCTATACATCCCGCCGCTATTATAGGCCACAACTTTGATATAATCTCATAGTCGATATTGCAAACAATAAGTGCAAAAATAATGCCGCCTAATGTGGAAATCAGCATACTTTTTACGCCGCTTGCAATAACCGCACCGTCTTTTAATGTGGAATATGTTGCACTGTAAACAAGAGCAAGTCCATAGCAAGAGCCGATTAGGGCAGTGATAAGTGTTACAAAATCAAGCCCGCTGAAAAATCCGACTCTGTTTTTTTTCAATTTTTTCTCCAATCTGTATTGAATTTTGTATATATTATATTAAAGTATATTAGAAAGATAATGTCAAGTGAAAAATTGTGTTTTTTGTGTTAAATTTATTGTTGGAATATTTATTGTTATATGTTATAATATATCGCAAGTTAAGAATAAATGGAGAAATATTTATGTTAAGTGATATTGAAATCGCACAAAACGCTAAAATGAAAGATATTAGCGAAATTGCATCAATGCTTGGTATTGATGCAAAAGGAATTGAGCCATACGGTCATTATAAGGCTAAAATATCAAATGAAACTATTGAAAGTTTAAAAGATAAAGAGGATGGCAAGCTTGTTTTGGTAACTGCTGTTAATCCAACCCCTGCCGGTGAGGGTAAAACTACTGTTTCAATCGGTCTTGCACAGGCACTCAACAGGCTTGGCAAAAAGGCAATTGCCGCCCTTCGTGAACCGTCACTCGGCCCAGTTTTCGGAATTAAAGGCGGTGCGGCAGGCGGCGGATATTCGCAGGTTGTACCTATGGATGATATAAATCTTCATTTTACCGGCGATATGCACGCTATTACAAGCGCAAATAACCTTATGTGCGCCATTCTTGATAATCATATTCAGCAGGGCAATGTGCTTGGTATTGACCAACGCAGAATTCTTGTTAAAAGATGTCTTGATATGAATGACCGCGCACTTCGTAATATTGTTTGTTCACTTGGCGGTAAGCTTAACGGTATTCCGCGTGAAGACCATTTTGTAATCACCGTTGCAAGTGAGGTTATGGCTATTCTTTGCCTTGCAAACGATATTTTTGATTTAAAGCAAAGGCTCGGCAAAATTCTTGTTGCTTACACTTATGACGGTCAGCCTGTTTATTGTAAGGATATTAAGGCAAACGGTGCTATGACTGTTTTGCTTAAAGATGCATTAAAGCCGAACCTTGTTCAAACTCTTGAAAATACACCTGCTATTATGCACGGCGGTCCGTTTGCAAATATTGCACACGGTTGCAATTCTGTAAGGGCTACAAAAACCGCACTTAAACTCGGTGATTATTGCATTACCGAAGCCGGTTTCGGTTCTGATTTGGGTGCAGAAAAGTTTTTTGATATTAAATGCCGCTTTGCCGGTTTAAAGCCAGCCTGCGTTGTTCTTGTTTCAACCGTAAGGTCAATGAAATATAACGGCGGCGTGCCGAAAGATGAACTTAAAGAAGAAAATCTTGAAGCACTTAAAAAGGGCAGCGAAAACCTTGCGGCGCATATTGATAATCTTCATAAATTCGGTGTGCCGGTGGTAGTGGCTATCAATCATTTCTATGCAGATACAGATGCAGAAATTGAATTTGTTGAAAAATTCTGCAAAGAAAAAGGTGCTGATTTTGCAGTTACAAAGTGCTTTGCCGATGGTGGTGCAGGCAGTGAGGAACTTGCAAAAAAAGTAATGTCCGCCTGCGAAAAGGAAAATGATTTCCGTTTCCTTTATGATATTAACACCCCGATTTATGAAAAAATTGATACTATTGCCAGGGAAATATATGGCGCAGACGGTGTTGAATACACCAAGGAAGCTAAAAAGAGTATTGATGAATTCATTAAGCTCGGCTGCGATAATATGCCTGTATGTATGGCTAAAACTCAATATAGCCTTTCGGATAATCCTGCTCTTTTAGGCAGACCTCACGGTTTTAAAATCACCGTTTCTTCTGCATCACTTTCAAACGGCGCAGGTTTCCTTGTGTGCCAAACAGGTTCTGTTATGACTATGCCGGGGCTTTCAAAATCACCGGCTGCGTATAAAATTGATATTGATGAAAACGGTAATACTGTCGGTCTTTTTTAAGGTGAAAGTATGAAAGAGTATAAAACTAAAAGTTATGAAGAAACAGTTGAGCTTGGTAAAAAAGTTGCCGAAAGCTTGCCCAAAGGTTCGCTTGTTGCATTTTTAGGCGGGCTTGGAATGGGCAAAACCGCTTTTACAACAGGTTTTGCAAAAGGGCTTGGCATTGATGTTGATGTTTCTTCGCCGACTTTTGCTATTTGCAATACTTATATTGGTGATGAAAATACACTTTACCACTTTGATATGTATCGTGTTGACGGTTGGGATGACCTTTATTCTACCGGCTTTTTCGATTTCCTTGAAACAGATGCATATATGGCAATTGAGTGGAGCGAAAATGTTTACGGTGCATTGCCTGATGATACTTTGATGATTGAAATTGAACGCCTTGGCGAAAATGAAAGACTTTTTAAAATGTATAAAAAATCAGAGGAAGAATAATGATTTTATCAGTTGATTCTTCGGCTGTTACTGCTTCTGTTGCATTAACTGACGGAGATAAAGTTATTAAAAGTGAATTTGTAAATGCCGGCCTTACCCACAGCGAAACGCTTTTGCCTATGATTAAAAGGGTAATGGGGGAACATACGGTTAATGAACTTGAAGCGATTGCGGTTACGGCAGGTCCGGGTTCTTTTACCGGAGTCAGAATAGGTGTTGCAACCGTTAAAGGCTTGGCATTTGAAAAAAATATTCCCTGTATCAGCGTTTCAACTTTAGAAGCAATTGCCTGCAATTTTATTAAAGAAAATGCAATTGTTTGCGCTGTTATGGATGCAAGAAGAATGCAGTTTTATAATGCTGTATTTGAAATTGAAAACGGTACAGTGAAAAGGCTTTGCGAAGATAGGGCAATTTCTATTGATGATTTAAGAAATGACCTTGCAAAGTACAGTGAAGTGATTATTGCCGGTGACGGAGCAAAGCTTTGTTTTGATAATTTGAATTTGGATAATGCTGTTTTGTCACCTGATGATAAAATGTATCAATGCGCTCAAGGTGTAGCTTGTGCCGCAAAAAATAAAGAAAAAATTTCAGCTGCGGCTTTTATGCCAGTTTATTTAAGGCTCAGCCAGGCTGAAAGGGAATTAAAGCTTAAAAAGGAAGGATAAGGAGAATAATATGATAGCATTAGGAAGTGACCACGCAGGTTTTTCACTTAAAGAGGAAATTAAAAAGCATCTTGATGAAACGGGAGTAGATTACATTGATGTAGGCTGCTACTCTCCTGAAAGATTTGATTATGCAATTTCTGCTCAAAAAGCTTGCGATAAGGTAGTGGCAGGAGAATGTACATCGGCAATTCTTTGCTGTGGCACAGGTGTCGGCATTTCAATGGCAGCAAATAAGGTTAAGGGTATTCGTGCGTGCTGCTGTACAGATTATTTCAGCGCAAAGTATACAAGGCTTCATAATGATGCAAATGTTCTTTGTATGGGCGAAAGAGTTATCGGAGCAGGCCTTGCAATTGAACTCGTTGATGTTTTCCTTAATACAGAATTTGAAGGCGGAAGGCACCAAACCCGCGTTGAACAAATTATGGCAATTGAAAAGGGCGAAAAGCTTTATTGATTTGATATTTTAATATAGTTAATAAAACGAAAAACCTGTTGATTAAATCAACAGGTTTTTATCTTTTGTATATGTTTTTTAGTTGTTTTCTTCTTCGCTGAGCTTTTGGCCCATAAGTACACCCATTACAGATGCCATCATAAGACCTCTTGTCCATCCTGAACTGTCACCAAGGCAGTGAAGACCTTTAATGTTAGTGTTAAGGTTTTCGTCCATTTTAACTTTGTTAGAATAGAATTTAAGTTCAGGGCTGTAAAGAAGTGTTTCGGTTGATGCAAATCCCGGTACAACAATATCAAGCATTTTGATAAATTCAATAATATTTGTCATTGCACGGTATGGCATAGCAGCTGTAATATCACCTGCAACAGCATCTTTAAGTGTCGGCTTAACATTACTTTTTGTAAGTTCATACTGCCATGTTCTTTTACCGTCAAGAATATCACCGAAACGCTGAACCATAATGTGACCCGCACCAAGCATATTTGTAAGCTCGCCGACTTTTTGCGCATATTCAATAGGCTGGTTAAACGGTTCTGTAAAGTTATGGCTTACAAGGATAGCAAGGTTTGTGTTTTCACTCTTCTTATCCTTAAAGCTGTGTCCGTTAACAACAGCAAGGTCGTTATCGTAGTTTTCCTGTGCTACAAAGCCGCCCGGATTTTGGCAGAATGTACGAACCTTGTTTTTCCACGGTCTTGGATAACCGATAAGTTT
>CAVLCX010000090.1:0-6741 GCA_963661525.1 bacterium | reverse complement strand
TTTGGCAGATAACGGTTTAATTAAATGTAAGAATTTTTGCAAATTATTTGCTAAATACAGAGAAAAAAATGTAGGCCCTAATATTAAAAACGGATATTACAGCAAAGATTTTAAATATGACGCAGGCATCTACTACCTTAACGGTAAAATGGGTGTAGAGGGTATGCTTGTTGCTTTTCAGGGTAATAATGAAACTGCCGAAACAGTCAGCTTGATGTTCCCTGAAGGTACAACTGTTCCCGAAATAGTTCAAAAATTGGCTGATAACGAAGTATGCGATAAATCTGCGCTTCTTTCTGTAATTCAGTCGGCTGATTTTTCATACTCACTTGTAAACGGACTTAAGTCAAGCGAGGAAGTTCCGTACAGGCTTGAAGGTTATCTTTTCCCTGATACCTATGAGTTCTATATCGGTGAAACCGCTAATTCCGTTATTAAGAAATTCCTTGCAAACGGAGATACAAAAATTAAAGAAAAGTACAGAGAACGTGCTAAAAAACTTGGTTATTCAATGAATGATATTATGATAATTGCGTCAATCATTCAGTGTGAGGCAGGCAATACCGAGCAGATGAAAACTATTTCTGCTGTAATTCATAACCGTTTGAAAGACCAGGCTAATTTCCCTCTTTTGGGTGTTGATTCAACAGGCGATTATATTACTAATAAAGTTGCTCCTGCGCTTACTTCAACTTCTGCTCATACAGCGGATTATTATAAATCTTATTACAGCACCACTGGTTCATCAACTGTTGTAGGTCTTCCGCCAAGCCCTATTTGTAATCCGGGTATTGATGCTATTGAAGCGGCATTGTATCCTGCCGATGTAAATTATTATTATTTCTTCCATGATACTAAAGGAAATATGTACACAGCTAAAACCTATTCTGAATTTAAACAAAAGGCAGCAACTTATGCTCCTTATCTTAATGTGAACTAATGAGAAATATTGAATTACTTTCACCTTGCGGTGATTTTGAAAGATTAAAACTTGCACTTAAATTCGGTGCAGACGCAGTATACCTTGCAGGCGAAATGTTTGGGATGAGAACCAATCCGTCAAATTTTAATGCCGATGAATTAAAAGAAGCTGTAACGCTTGCGCATTCTCTCGGCAAAAAAGTATACCTTACCTGCAATACTTTACCGCGAAATGAAGAAATTGAGAAATTGCCTGATTTTCTTAAATATGCACAGCAAATCGGTATTGATGCGTTTATTATTGCCGATATAGGTGTTATGGCAATGGCTAAAAAATATGCCCCTGATGTTGATATTCATATGTCAACACAGGTAGGTATCGTGAATTACCAAACTGCCAATACTCTCTATGAAATGGGCGCAAGCCGAATAGTTACTGCGCGTGAACTTTCACTTGATGAAATTAAAACAATAAGGGATAAAACTCCTGACGACCTTGAAATTGAAGTGTTTGTTCACGGTGCTATGTGTATGAGTTTTTCAGGCAGATGTATTTTATCCGATTATATGACTCACAGGGACGCCAACCGCGGTGATTGCGCACAGCCTTGTAGGTGGAAATATCACCTTGTAGAAGAAACAAGGCCGGGGCAGTATTTCCCGATAAATGAGGAAAAGAACGGAACATATATATTCAATTCGCGTGACCTTTGTATGATTGAGCATATTCCCGAGCTTGTGAATGCGGGTGTTGACTCATTTAAAATCGAAGGCCGCGCCAAGAGTGAATATTATACCGCGATTGTGACTTATGCGTACCGTAATGCAATTGATGAATATTTAAAAAATCCGAGTGATGATTTTAAACCGTCTGAATGGATACTTGATGAAATGGAAAAAATGAGCCACCGTGAATATACAACAGGCTTTAATTTCGGCCCGATTGAAAACGGGCAGGTTATTGATACCGGCGGTTATATTCGCAATTGGGATGTATGTGCATTGTTTGAAAATTATTTAAATGGCAGATTAACAGTCAGCCAGCGCAACAGATTTTTTGAAGGCGATGTGCTTGAAGTTGTTGAGCCGAATAAGAAGCCTTATAAATTAACTGTTGAAGACCTGTATAATCTTGATGATGACGAAAAAGTTGAAGTGGCTAATAAAGCTACTGATACATATTCGTTTAAATGTGATATTCCTGTTTCCCAAGACGCTATATTTAGAAGGCAGAGAACTGAATAAAATTTGTACCCCTTGTGAAAACTACACAAGGGGTATTTTTATGAGTAAAAGGATAATATCGTTAGGTGTTGCATTTGCAATTTTGCTTACATTTGCGCTTGGCAGGTGTGGATATATCAATTTTAGCAATTCATATAAAGTTGATAGTTCATATAACAGTATTACTATTGATATTTCAACTCTTTTTACTAATATTTATTCTCGAAACGGAACTTTGCTAAATAATAACACCCGTTCACTTTATGCTGTGATTAAACCGAGTGAAAAATCAATGGCGGAGTTAAAATATTTGTATTCAAAGGATGATATTAAATATATTACTGATGAATTGAAAAAAGGCTTTCCTATTGTTATGCCGGTTAAAAATTACGCTAATACAAAATATATTCGCCTTGAAGAAATTATAAATCAAAATAACGATAATATGCTTTGCAGGCATTTGATAGATAAAAACTGCTCTGGTTTAGAAAAATATGTTGATAAAAAAATAGGCTCATTATCAATAAATTACAGCGTTGATGCACTTGGCAGAGTGCTTGACGGCGATAACGGAACAATTATAAATAAGAATTATAATTCAATTGAGGGTGTAAAAACATCAATTGATGAAAAGTTACAAAAAATTGCAGAGGATTCATCCAAATCAATAAATAAAGGCTCTGTGGTAATTTTAGATACAAATACATCGCAAATATTAGCGTGTGTCAGTCTTGGAGGTGATTATTTAAACCGTTCGCTCAGGCCGTATGCAATAGGTTCGATTTTTAAAATTGTTGTTGCTGCTACTGCTCTTGAAAATAATATAAATCCCCAATATAATTGCAAAAGCAAAATCAAAGTAGGCGATACAACTTTTCACTGCCAAAATAAGCATAAGCACGGAAAACAGCATATTAAAGAAGCTTTAGCAAATTCGTGTAACTGCTATTTTGTTAACCTTGCATTAAAGCTCGGTAAAGATAAGATTTTAAATACAGCAAAAGCACTCGGCTTTGGCGAAAGCTTCAATCTTTTTGATAATACTTTTTCGATAACGGATTTATCATTTCCGAATGAAGAAGAACTTAATTCAAAAGGTCAGCTTGCGCTTTTAGGCTTCGGTCAGGGTAAGCTTACGGATAATCCGCTTCATTTTGCAAGTGTTGTATCTGCTGTTGCAAACGGCGGATATTATAATTTTCCAACTTTAAATATGAATTCCAAAGATGATAAAAGAGCTTTTTCAGCAAAGACAGCTCAAACTTTAAAAAAATATATGAAATATGTTGTTGATGACGGTACAGGCTTTAATGCTCAATATAAATCAAATACCGCCGGTAAAACCGCAACTGCACAAACAGGTATTTACCAAGACGGAAAAGAACAACTTAATACTTGGTTTGTCGGCTTTTATCCGTATGATAAACCTAAATATTCTATTGCGATTATGTGCGAGGGCGGTAAAAGCGGAGCAGAAGATTGCTGTCCTGTTTTTAGGACTATTGTTGAAAGTATAGATAAAATGTAGTATAATGTCATTAAAACTGGGGGATTCTTATGCAAAATTCTAAGCTTAAAACATTATTTATTTACAATTTTCTTGATAAGTTCAGTGATGATGAACACCCGCTGTCTACTACCGATTTAATTTCAATGCTTGCAGATAAGGGTATTAAGTGTGAGAGAAAGTCAATTTATGCCGATATTACAGCTTTAAATGAAATAGGATGTGATATTGTAACTGTAACAAGCCCAAAGCGTGGCTTTTTTATGGCTACCCGTACATTTGAAATACCTGAAGTAATGCTTTTAATTGACGCTGTTTCAAGCGCAGGTTTTATTACACCTAAAAAGACACAATCGCTTATTAAAAAGCTTGAAACTCTTGTTTCCGTTGAGCAGGCTAAAACTATGAAAAGCCAGGTTTATGTAGATACCAATTGCGCGAAGTGCGATAATGAAGAAATTTATATTATTATTGACCGTTTGAACAGTGCAATAACCGAAAATAAAAAAGTTAAGTTCATTTACCGCAGAAGAAGTGTAGATGTTCAAAACAGGAAAAAACATACTGAAAAAACTTTTACCGTTTCGCCTTATGCTTTGATTTGGCGAGATGACCATTACTATCTTGTTTGTAATAATCAAAAGTATGATAATTTAATGAATTTGCGAATTGACAGAATGAAAAAGCTTGAAATCCTTGATGAAAGTTCACGCCATTTCAGTGAAGTAAGCCATTATAAAGAAAAATTTGACGAGCAGGATTATGTTTCAAAAAGATTTAATATGTTTTCGGGTGACGAGTGTAAAGTAACTCTTAAATGTAACATTAAGCTTCAAGAAGAAATGCTTGACAGATTCGGCAAAAATATTCCGCTTACCGCTATTGACGGTTCACATTTTGAAACTACTGTTTCGGCTACTATGTCAGATGGTTTTGTTTCTTGGCTAATGCAGTATGGTGAAGGGATTGAAGTAATATCACCCAAAAACCTTGCAAAAATGGTGCGCGATAAGGCGAAAAGTATTTATAATATCTATAAAGGTAAGCTTTAATATACATACACTTATAAAGTAGGAACTTTGCTCCTGCTTTATTATATATAATAAACAAAAATATATCTTTGTTTATTGAAATTTATGTGTTATTATGTTAAATTAAACTCAAGTAATATAAATTTGAGGGATTTATTATGATGAAGGGAAAATTTAAAGCCGGTGTTCACCCCTATGAGGGAAAAGAATATTCCGGTGATAAAGAAATTAAAAGGCTTAACAGCGAAGAAATTATGGTTTTTCCTATGAGCCAGCATATCGGCGCGCCTGCCACACCTTGCGTTAAAGTCGGCGACCGAGTACTAAAGGGTATGAAGATAGGTCAAGCAAGTTCATTTGTTTCAAGCCCGGTGTATTCATCTGTATCAGGCAAGGTTAAAGCTATTGAAGACAGATTGATGTTAAGCGGTAAAGTATCAAAATGTGTGGTTGTTGCCAATGATTTTGAAAATGAAAGTGTAGAGAATTTTGGAATAAATCGTGATGTTAACACACTTTCAAATGAAGAAATTATCAAAATAATAGGTGACAGCGGTATAGTCGGAATGGGTGGTGCCGGTTTTCCGACAGGTGTTAAACTTTCACCCAAAAATCAAAATATTGATTACATAATAATTAACGGTTCTGAATGTGAACCGTATTTGACTTCCGATTATCGCTTAATGCTTGAAAGAAGCAGGGATATAATTGAGGGAATTGCAATAGTTCTTCGCTTATTTGAAAAGCCAGAAGCTATTATAGCTATTGAGGATAATAAGCCAAAAGCTATTGATGCACTTTCGTTTGAATGTAACGGTAACAGCAGAATAAATGTAATGCCGCTTTCAACCCGCTATCCGCAGGGTGGTGAAAGGCGACTTATTTCATCTGTTACAGGCAGACAAATCAACTCTCACATTTTACCTGCCGATGCAGGTGTTATAGTCCTTAATATTGCTACCGTTATCGCAATTTATGAAGCTGTTAAAATGAATATGCCGCTTATTCACAGGGTTGTAACTTTAACGGGTGATGCAATGGCACAGCCTGCCAATGTTGATGTCTTGCTTGGCGTATCGCATAAATTTTTATGTGATGAATGCGGCGGACTTAAGGATAATGCAGTTAAAATTATATCTGGCGGGCCAATGATGGGTATGGCAATGGATAGCCTTGATTATCCGGTTGTTAAAACATCATCTTCTATATTGGCAACATCTAAAGATGATGTTGAAAAAATGGAAACGACTTCGTGTATCAGGTGTGGAAGATGTGTAGGTGTATGCCCTGAAACACTTGTACCGCAGCTTATGGCACAGGCTGCTGTAAATAAAGATTATGAGCGATTTGAAAAACTATACGGTATGGAATGTATTGAATGTGGCTGCTGCACATATGTATGCCCTGCCAAAAGGCCGCTGACTCAAACATTTAAGCTTGCGAAAATTAAAGTTCGCGAAAGCAAAATTGCGAAGTAGGGGGATAAGTATGTATAATGTTTCGGTTTCACCTCATATAAGAGATAAGAGTTCTACTCAAAAAATTATGATTGATGTTTGCATTGCACTTATTCCTACTTTAGCTTTCGGTGTATGGCATTTTGGTGTAAATGCGTTAGTTGTTATCATTTCGTCCGTTGCGAGCTGTGTATTAAGCGAGCTTGTGTTTGAACTGATATATAAAAAGCCTATTACCGTATTTGATTTCAGTGCTGTGGTAACAGGGTTAATTATCGCACTTAATATGCCGCCGCAGGTTGCGTGGTGGGTTCCTGCTATCGGTGGTGTATTTGCAATTATTGTGGTTAAAATGCTTTTCGGCGGAATAGGTCAAAATATTATGAACCCTGCTTTAGCCGCAAGGTGCTTTTTACTTATATCTTTTACATCAAGAATGACTGATTTTTCTACTGCCGACGGTGTATCATCTGCAACACCGCTTGCTCAAATAAAATCAGGTGAACTTATAAACCTTAAAGATGCATTTTTAGGGCTTCAAAGCGGATGTATAGGTGAAGTTTGCTGTGTGGCTATACTTATTGGCTTTGTATATCTTTTG
>CAVLCX010000089.1:0-6776 GCA_963661525.1 bacterium | reverse complement strand
CATAAGGGTATGGTTATCGGCAAAAACGGTGCAATGCTGAAAAAAGTATCAACTTATGCGAGGCAGGACCTTGAAAGATTTTTCCAAATTAAAGTTAATCTTCACTGCTGGGTAAAGGTTAAGGAGGATTGGAGAAACAGAGAAGGTCTTATTCATAATTTCGGGCTTGATAATAAATAATATCCAATTTTTCACAAGCTTAAAATTATCATCGTAGTATAAAATAAAAACGGTGATATTTATGCTTAATAATGAATGGCAGAATTTTTGGAATTCGGGTAAAATTGATGATTATTTAAAATATAAGCAATCGGAAAATTGCAATTTTAACAGTAATCGGGAAGTGCAAAATGGCGAAAACAAAGGGACTTGTAATCAAAGAGCGAACAGTTGGGGAGAGTGACCGTTTAGTTACTCTCCTTACTGCTGATTATGGACTTGTGAACGCTTTTGTAAGAAATGCCAAGCAATTAAAAAATAAGCTTTCGGCTTCAACTTCTCTTTTTGCTTATTGTGAATTTTCTATTTATCAGGGCAGAGATGCAAATGTGGTAGATAATGCTACTGTAATAGAAATGTTTTTTGATTTGCGAAGTGATATTGAAAGGCTTGCGGCGGCACAGTATTTTGCACAGCTTGCATATGAACTTGCAAATGAGGGGCAGCCTGAAGAAGAAATGTTGAGCGTTATATTAAATTCGCTTCATCTGCTTTGCAAAGGTGAAAAAAGCATTGCACAAATAAAATCCGTTGTTGAATTTCGCTTTATGTCGCTGTCAGGCTATATGCCGAATATTTTGGCTTGTGCGAGTTGCGGTACATATGAAAGCGATATTATGTATTTTGATACACTTGACGGCTGTGTTTACTGCGCAAATTGCCATGAAATAGGCGCAATTACCTGCCCTAAAAATGTAATTACGGCAGTTAGATTCATTTGCCTTACAGAGCCTAAAAAAATATTCTCGTTTTCATTAAGCAGTGAAAATTTGGAAATTTTATCTAAAATAAGTGAGCAGTATGTATTATCCCGAATTCAAAAAAGACTGCCGACATTAGAATTTTATAAATCAGTTAAACTTTAAAGGTATATACTTATGAATAAAAATTACAAAACACTTGAACTCGACCTGATTCTTGATAAGCTTGCCGGTGAATGTTCGTGTGATGATGCCAAGGATTTGGCAAGAGAATTGAAACCGAGCAGTGATATTAGCGAAGTTGAACTTCTTTTGCAGCAAACGGAAGATGCATTTTCACTTTTGGCTCGTTTCGGCGGCCCGTCATTTTCAGGTTTGAAAAATGTAAATAATCCTCTTCACAGGGCTTCGGCAGGCGGTTCGCTTAACCCTAAAGAACTGCTTGATATTGCTTATTGCCTTAGGGGACTTCGTACTCTTGATGAATGGCACGGCCATTCAAGCGGGGTTAAAACTTCACTCGACTTCTTTTTTGAAGGAATTACAGCTAATAAATACTTGGAAACAAAGATTTTTTCCTGCATTATAAGTGAAGAAGAAATTGCCGATAAAGCTTCGGAAACACTTTTTGATATCAGAAAAAAAATCAGGTCTAAAGAAAATTTAATTAGGGAAAAACTTGATTCGCTGATTCATTCTTCACATTACCAGCAGTTTTTGCAGGAAGCTATTATAACCCAAAGAAACGGGCGCTTTGTTGTTCCTGTAAAAGCGGAATGTAGGGGTAATGTACCCGGCCTTGTTCACGATACATCATCAACGGGTGCTACGGTATTTATTGAGCCGGCATCGGTAGTTGATGCAAATAATGATATAAAAGTGCTTCAAGGTAAAGAACGCGATGAAATTATGCGTATTCTTTATGAACTTTCAGCAGAAGCAGGTGATTTTGCCGAGTCAATTAAACATTCGTATGAAAGTGCAATCAGGCTTAATCTTATTTTTGCCAAAGCGCATCTTGCTTACAAAATGAAAGCAACGAAGCCTATACTTAATAATGAGGGAATTACTTATTTAAAAAAAGCACGCCATCCGCTTATTGACCCTAAAAAAGTTGTTGCAACCGATATTGCTATCGGGGATGAGTATGATACGCTTGTTATTACCGGACCTAATACAGGCGGTAAAACCGTGTCGCTTAAAACGCTTGGCCTTTTAACTCTTATGGTTATGTGCGGTATGCTTATTCCTGTATCCGATATGTCACGCGTTTCGGTGTATAGCAACATACTTGTTGATATTGGTGATGAGCAGAGCATTGCACAGTCGCTTTCAACTTTTTCATCACATATGGTCAATATTATTGATATTATGAAAAAGGCTGACGATAAGTCGCTTATCCTTATTGATGAACTCGGTGCAGGAACAGACCCGGTTGAAGGTGCGGCACTTGCAGTTTCGGTTATTGAAGCTTTAAGGGAAAAGGGTGCAACCATTGTGGCAACCACCCATTATGCTGAACTTAAAGCTTATGCGCTCGATACTCCGGGTGTAACAAACGGATGCTGCGAGTTTGATATTAAAACGCTTCGCCCGACATATAAACTTTTAATCGGTGTACCGGGCAGGTCAAATGCATTTGCAATTTTGGCTCATCTCGGTATGGAGCAATCGGTAATTGATAATGCTAAGGCAATTGTAGGTTCGGATAACCGCGATTTTGAAGCTGTGCTTGAAAAACTCGAAGCATCGCGTCACGCTTTGGAAGAAGAGCGAAAAATTGCCGAGGAAATGACTCAAAAGGCAAAGAAAATAGAAGAAAAAGCGCAGGCGGATAAAGATAAAATCGAAACTTTAAAAGCCCGTGAAATTGATAAAGCGAAGCGAGAAGCACAAAAGCTTATTGACTCTGCAAAGCGTAAATCAAGTGAATTTTTGCTTGAACTTGAAAAATTGAAAAAAGAGCAGACTTCATCAAACGCTACTGAAATTGCCCGCAAAACAAGAAGAGCTGTTAAGGCTCAAATGGGCGAAATGGACGACCTTATCAATCCTAATGAACTTGCAGATAATTGGGATTATGATTATAAATTACCGCGAAATCCCGTTGCAGGTGACAGAGTGGTAATTAAAGGTATAGGTGAGGGTGAAGTTGTTGAATTCAAAAATAATAATGTATTTGTTAAATCAGGGCTTCTTAAAACCCGTGTTAAACTTTCGGATATTATGATTCTTGATAAACCGAAGAAAAAGCCGGTTAAAACACAGCATAATTTGTATCGCACATCATCGCGTGCGGATAAAGATGTTAAAACAGAAATTGATATGCGCGGTGAAACTGTTGATGAAGCGATCGGCGAACTCGGACTTTTTATTGACAGATGTGTTTTGAATAATATTGAAGAAATCAGAATTATTCACGGTAAAGGTACAGGTGTGCTTAGAACTGCGGTAGGCGATTATCTGAAAACTCATCCTAATGTGGCTGAATACAGGCTTGGCAGATACGGTGAGGGCGAAAACGGTGTTACAATAGCTAAACTTAAGTAAACGGAGAATAATATGGCAGACGAACTTGAAAATTTAACAGGTACCGTTGAAAATATTACTTATAGAAATGACGCTAACGGTTATGCTGTAACCGAAGTTAAAACAGATGATAATGAATTTGAAACTGTTGTCGGCATTTTAGGTGATATAGCAGTCGGTGAGCAGATTGTGTTTCAAGGTGAATGGACTATGCATCCAAGCTTTGGCAGGCAGTTTAAATCGGTTCGTCTGACTCATACAAGGCCGTCGGATGCATCGGGTATGCATCGTTTTCTTGCAAGCGGTATTATTAAAGGTATAGGTGAAGCAACAGCAACTAAAATAATTGAAAAATTCGGTTCTAATACATTTAATGTAATTGAAAATGAGCCTGAAAGGCTTGCAGAAATTAAAGGTATATCAAGAACAAAGGCAAAGCAAATAAATCGTGATTTTAAAATGCAGTTTTCTGCAAGAGATGTTATGAACGGTTTATCAGAACTCGGTTTTAATCAGCAGGAAGCTTATGATATTTATAATGTATTCAAAGGCGATTCACTTGATATTGCAAAGGAAAATCCTTATGTTCTTGTTTCGGTTGTTAATTCAATTGATTTTGCAAGGGTAGATGAAATTGCACTGAATTTGGATGAAGAACCGCCGTTTGATTGCAGATGCCAGGCCGGTGTTACATATATAGTCAGGCATAATCTTTATAACGGGCATACCTGCCTGCCGAGATACAGTATAATCAAACCTGCTATGCTTTTACTTGAATGCAGTGAGGATGAAGCCGAAATTGCAATTGATAATGCTATTGATGCAAAACAGCTTGTTGAAGAAAATATTAACGATAAACCTTTTTTATTTTTGCCTGAAATATACGAAGCTGAATCTTCAATAGCCCAGCGTATAAAGGTTATGATTGAATATCCGCCTACTCCTAAAGAAATTTCGCCTGCCGAAATAGATACTTTTGAAAAAGCAAACGATATTGTTTTTGATGAAAAGCAAAGGCAGGCAATTGAAATTGCCGTTAATAAAGGATTGCTGATATTAACAGGCGGCCCGGGTACAGGTAAAACCACAACGGTAAAGGGTATAATTACCCTTATGGAAAACAGAGGGCTTGATGTTGCGCTTGCCGCACCGACAGGAAGAGCCGCCAAGAGAATGACGGAGCTTACCGGTAAAGAAGCTAAAACTATACATAGGCTTTTGGAAGTGGAATATAAAGACGGGGATGACGAGCCGAGTTTCGCGCATAATCTTAAAAATCCGCTTGAATGTGATGCAGTAATAGTTGATGAATTATCAATGGTTGATGTTACTGTTTTTTCGGCACTGCTTGATGCTTTGCCGCTTTCATGCAGGCTGATAATGGTTGGGGATAAAAATCAATTGCCGCCCGTCGGTGCGGGCAATGTGCTTGCAGATTTAATTAAAAGTAACCTCATCGGTGTAGTAAGCCTTGATAAAATTTTTCGCCAGGCTATGAAAAGCAAAATTGTATCAAATGCTCACAGAGTGGTTAACGGTGAAATGCCGGTGTTTGATAACAGCACGGATTCTGATTTTTTCTTGCTTCGTGAAAATTCAAAATATATTGCTTCAAGAAAAATTGTTGATTTGGTGACTAAAAGAATACCGATAGGCTATGGGTTTGACAGTGTTAAGGATATTCAGGTTCTTTGCCCGAGCAGAAAAGGCGAAGTGGGTACTGAAAATATAAATGCGCTTTTACAAGCGAAGCTTAACCCGCCGTCATATGAAAAAAATGAAGTGAGATATAAAGGTTATACTTTGCGTGAAGGCGATAAAGTAATGCAAATTAAAAATAACTACGATGTTCCTTGGTTTAAAGACGGTGAAAACGGTACAGGTGTTTTCAATGGGGATATAGGTATTTTAACTTGTATTGATAAGGCTAATGATATTATAAATGTTAAATTTGATGATAAGGAAGCAATGTACAGCTTTGAAAATGTAAAAGAAATCGAACTTGCATATGCAATGACTGTACATAAAAGCCAGGGCAGTGAGTTTTCGGCTGTGGTTTTGCCGACTGTTTCAACTCCGCCGAAACTTTCTTACAGAAATCTGTTTTATACAGCTTTAACCCGTGCAAGAAATTTATTGATAATTGTAGGAAACGAAGCTTCAATTAAAGCAATGGTTGATAATGATAAAAAAAGCAGACGGTACAGCGCACTTGTTCATTTTTTATCTGTTGACAATAATGCTTTTTTTAAGTAACATAATATAAAGGTTAAAAAATTATAATTATTTAGGAATGTTAAATATGTTTGGTTATGATTTGGGAATAGATTTGGGCACAAACTCTATTGTTATTTCGGTTGTAGGCAAGGGCGTCGTTTTGAGCGAGCCTGCTTATGTTGCTTATGACGTTAATAAGAGTGAAATGCTTTATGCCGGTAAGCGTGCTTATTACCTTGAGGGCAGAGAGCCTGTCGGCGTAAGCGTTATTCAGCCTATTAAAAACGGAAATGTAAGTAATTACGACCTTGCCTGCCAAATGGTAGAATATTTTATGAACAAGGTGCTTAAAAAGAATATATTTAAGCCGAGGATTGTTGCGTCGGTTTCGTCTGACAGCACGGACGTTGAAAGAAGAACGCTTATATCCGTCTTGATTTCGGCAGGTGCTCGCTCCGTCTGCCTTGTTGAGCAGCCTCTTTGTGCCGCATTCGGTGCAGGCATTGACCCGCTCAATCCTACGGGTGTGTTTGTTATTGACGTTGGTGCAGGCTCAACCGATATGGCTGTTATCAGTCAGGGCGCAATGAGCCAAAATGAAACAGTTAAAATAGGCGGCGATGATTTTGACGAGGCTATCGTTAAATATCTTAAGGTAAAGCATGGGCTTCTTGTTGGTTTAAGGACTGCCGAGGATATTAAGAAAACTATAGGCTCTGCCATAATGCGTGATACTGACGTTACTATGAATGCCAAGGGCAGGAACGTTCTTTCGGGGCTTCCCAAGGTTGTTGAAATAACAGGCAACGAGATTTGTGAGTGCTTTAGCGAACTTCTTGACGGAATTATGTCCGTTGCCAAGTCAATGTTTGAGCGCACCTCGCCTCAGCTTGTGGCTGATATTACCAATTCAAGCGTGCTTTTAACAGGCGGTATGTCCCAACTTTTCGGTCTTGATAAGCTTATTTCTCAAACGCTTAAGCTTGACGTTACTATTCCAGTTAGGGCTAATCTTTGTGTTTCAAAGGGCTGTGAGCTTGCGCTTAAAAAGATGCACATTCTTGACGGCTACGGCTATTCGTTTAAAACTAAGGAAGAGGTTAGAATCAG
>CAVLCX010000088.1:0-6835 GCA_963661525.1 bacterium | reverse complement strand
AATTCAGCGTCATTTACCGAATCCTCTCCGCGAATGCCGTGTTCAATATGAGCAACACATATATCTAAATCATACTCTTCTTTAACAGATACAAAAAATTCCAGCAATGCAATGGAGTCAGCTCCGCCGGAAACACCGATGAGAACTCTGTCCCCTTTTGAAAGCATATTATATTTTTTGACTGTTTTAAGTACTTTATTATTCATAATTTGATTTATCAACTGCTCTGAATCTTGTAAATTCTTTATCAAATGTTAATTCAATTGAGCCGGTTGCACCGTGACGGTTTTTAGCAACAATAAGTTCTGTTTTATTAGCGTCAATCTGGTCTTGCTTATCTTCATCAACTTCCGTACTGTAATATGCTTCTCTGTAAAGGAAAAGAACAATATCGGCATCCTGTTCAATAGAACCTGATTCACGAAGGTCGGCAAGCTGCGGCTTATGGTTTTTACCGTGGCCCTCAGTACCTCTTGAAAGCTGGGCGCAGCATATTACCGGAATATTCAAATCTTTAGCCATCATTTTAAGGCTTCTCGTAATTTCAGATACTTCCTGAACCCTGTTTTCTTTTTTGGTAGCAGAAGAAATAAGGCCTAAATAGTCAATAATTATGCAGTCAACATTTCTCATTCTGCGAACACGGGATTTAATTTCAGGTACTGTAATAGCTGATGTATCATCAAGGTAAAGTTCAACATCATTATATGTTGCGGCGGCATTGCCGAGTCTTACCCATTCGTCATCAGTCAGTTCACCTGTTTTAAGCTTTTGTGATTCAACACCCGCCTGCGATGAAAGAAGCCTTTCCGCAAGTTCCGTTTTCTGCATTTCCAAGCTGAATACAATACACTTTTTTCTTGCACCCATAGTAATATTCTGCGCAAGGTTTAATGCAAAGCTTGTTTTACCCATAGCAGGACGCGCACCTATAAGAATTAAATTACCCTTATTAAGCCCGGTAAGCATTTTATCAAGCATACCGAAACCTGACGGAATACCCTTATATTGCTCTTTATCTTCACCCGTAATTTGTGCAAGCTTGGTATAAACATCATTTACAATAACTTCACTGACTTTTGCCGGGCCGTTAGATTCCCTGCCCTGCCTAATGTTATAAATACTTTGCTCTGCATTTTCCAAAATGCTTGTTGCATCAGCCTCACCGCTTGTTGCATCTTCAATAATTTTTGAAGATAAAGCTACGAGTTGGCGAAGATAATACTGTTCTTTAACAATTTTAGCATAATATACAACATTAGCGGTTGACGGAACAGATTGTGCAAGCTGTAAAAGATAATCTCTTCCGCCTGCTTCATCATACTTTCCGTCTTTAGCAAGTGCGTCAGCAATGATTACAGGGTCAATAGCTTTTGAGTTGCTGTACATAACCATCATGCTGCTGAAAATAGCATTATGCTGCGGAAGATAAAAAGATTCAGCATTTACATGTTCAATTACTTCTTCAATACATTCAGGCTTAATCAAAATCGAACCTAAAACAGACTGCTCTGCTTCAAGGTTAAAAGGCATATTTACCGAGCCTGAAACATTTAATGAGTCAGCCATAAATTAAGCCTCCGACACCTGAACGAATACCTTTGCACTGATTCCCTGATATACTTTAATTTCAGCCTGTACAGTACCGAATGCTTTAACATCAGGCATTACAATCTTTCTCTTATCAACATCAATTCCGAGTTCTTCCTTAATTTGTTTTGAAACATCTTTAGATGTTACAGAACCGAAAAGCTTACCGTTTGCACCGGCTTTTGCTTTAAGCTTAAAAGTTTTACCGTCAAGCTTATCAGCATCTGCTTTAGCCGCTTTAATTTCTTCAGCTTTGTGGAATTTTTTAGATGCTTCTTTATTATTAAAATCATTCATTGCGCTTGAATTTGCTTCAATTGCAAGGCCCTTTGGAAAAAGGTAATTTCTTGCATATCCGTCAGATGCGTTTACAAGGTCGCCCTTTTTGCCGAGATTTTTAACATCTTGCTGTAAAATTACTTTCATCTCATTATTCTCCTTTTTATATTTCCATCAAAATAGGTAAAATCATAGGTCTGCGTTTTGTCCTTTCATACATAAGGCGTGAAAGTTCATCACGAAGTCCCGATTTAACTGCATTCCAATCGTGGAATTTAACATTATAATTTTCATCAATAACTCTGCAAGCAAGGTCCCTTGCAGAATTCATAAGTGCCTCATTTTCACGAACATAAACAAATCCGCGTGAAACAATATCAGGCCCGCTTACTACTTGACCTGTTGAGCTGTCAATTGTAGCAACAACTATAATTATACCGTCCATTGAAAGATGCTTTCTGTCATTAAGAACGATATTGCCTACATCGCCGACACCTATACCGTCAACATATACTTCGCCTGAAGGTACATTTTCAACAAGTTTAATTTTATCATCGCAAAGTTCGATTTTTTCACCTATATTTGCAATGTAAATATTCTTTTTATCAATGCCCATTGCTTCACCGAGCTTTGCATGCTTTTGAAGATGCTTTTGCTCACCGTGAACAGGAATAAAATATTTAGGCTTAACAAGACCTATCATCAATTTTAATTCTTCCTGGCAGGCATGGCCCGAAACATGCACATCGTACATTTTTTCATATATTACTTCAACACCGTGGCGCATAAGTTCATTAACAACATTGCCCACCATTTTTTCATTACCCGGAATAGGTGTAGCTGAAATAATAACATAATCATTCGGTGATAATGTAACCTTGGTGTGCGCACCGAAAGCTATTTTGGTAAGTGCAGACATAGGCTCGCCCTGCGAACCGGTAGTTATAATTACAAGCTGGTCATCAGCATAGTTTTTAATAGTATTTATATCAATCAAAAGCCCCTGCGGTACATTCAAATAACCGAGTTCACTTCCGACTTTTACAAGATTTTCAAGGCTGCGCCCTACAACTGCAACTTTACGCTTTCTTGCATAAGCAACATCAATAATTTGCTGCACCCTATGAATGTTTGACGCAAAGGTTGCAACGACTATTCTCTTTTTATTAGCTTTTCTGAATAAGTTTTCAAAACTGTCACCGACAGATTTTTCACTCGGTGTATATCCCGGCCTTTCGGCATTAGTTGAATCTGACAAAAGTGCCAATACGCCCTTGCGGCCATATTCTGCAAATCTGCTTAAATCAATCATATCACCGTCAACAGGGGTGGTATCAATTTTAAAGTCACCTGTTTGGATAATTACACCGGCAGGGCAACGAATTGCAAGGCCTACTGCATCAGGAATTGAGTGATTAACATGAATCATTTCAATATTAAAAGAACCGAGCGTAATATTATCCCTCGGTTTAATTTCAACAAGCTTTGCCGAATTTAAAAGTCTGTGTTCTTCAAGCTTTCCTTTGATTAAACCGATAGTTAATTTTGTGGCATAAATAGGAATATTCACCTTTTTAAGAAGATATGCCAAACCGCCGATATGGTCTTCATGCCCGTGGGTTATAATTATACCTTTGATTTTATCTGCATTGCGTTCAACATAAGAAAAATCAGGAATTACAAGGTCGACACCCGGTAAATCCGCATCAGGAAAAGCAAGACCGCAATCAACAAGAAACATATCGTTTCCGTATTCATAAAGAGTCATATTCTTTCCGATTTCGTTAATACCGCCCAAAAATGCAATGCGAACAGACTCCTTAACCTCAGGTGGAATTTGAGCCTTTCTTTTATTTGTCTTACGGTAAGTTACATATCGCTTTTTGGAATTCCGTTTTCCGCTTGCGACCTTACCGTAAGGCTTATTCTGATTTGTCATTAAATTAAAAACCTCCATAAATTAAATTTTTTCCGTTCAACTGAAATTATAGTATATAATATATGATTATAAATAGATTGTCAAGTGCTGTAAAATCAAATCAATTGCAATATTAACACTAAACTCTATATTGATTATTGCCAAATTTAATGGTAAAATATATAAAATTTTTTAATTGGTGAAAAATATGAAAAATGTTCAAATTTATACTGACGGTGCCTGCTCCGGAAATCCGGGTAAAGGCGGCTGGGCAGCAGTGCTTGTATACGGCAAAAAAGAAAAGGAACTTGTAGGCGGAAGCGAAAGTACAACAAATAACCGTATGGAGCTTTCGGCTGTGATTGAAGCACTCAAAGCATTAAAAGAACCTTGTGAAGTTAAACTTACAACAGATTCAAAATATATTTGTGATTCCGTAACAAAAGGCTGGGTTTATTCTTGGCAAAAAAACAATTGGAAAAAAGCAGACAAAAAGCCAGCTTTAAACGTTGATTTATGGGAAGAATTATTGCCGCTTTTAGAAAAACATACAGTTACATTTAACTGGGTAAAGGGGCATAACGGGCATCCTTATAACGAAAGATGCGATGAACTTGCAGTAAATTACTACAAAAATCTTTAAATATCGTTTTTATTAAGTATTCCTATACCCTCACCCATTTTACCGCCATTTTGCATAAAGCGTTTAGCGTTTCTTTGCAAAGTGGTTTTTTCTTTATATTTTGATTTTATAATTTTCCTTTTTCCGAAAATGCGTTCAATCGCCTGCCTGTCGTCATCAACAGAGCATACCAAATCAAATAATGATGAAAACTGCAAAATATTGCTTGAACTATCCATAAACCTCCAATTTTCACTATATAAAAGCCAGCTTTCACAAAAGAAATATTCAAAATTATAATCTGTAAAATACTGTGCAAAAAAGGATTTTGCATTTTTAATGGAATTCACACAATCTGCATAGATAAGCTTCTCACCTTGCGGAATATGAACATATATAAGATTTTCACCGAAATCAAACGGCAATAAATCATAATCCAATTTGCGATTATCACACTTATAAATTTGAAATTGAAGCCTGCCTATTCTAAAAAGCTCAAAATTAAGGTGATTTTTTATCCAAGCAAGATTTTTTAAACCTTTGTTATTATTATTTTCACACCATACGGTAATATCTTTCATTGTGTCAAAATATATATCATCACTGATATTTGCACTTTTATATTTAGGATAAGTAATTTCTGCACTGTACATTAAAGCAATTGCAAGTTTAGTTAAATCATTTTTTACAAAAAGTGATTTAAAATCACCGCTTTTAGCTTTGTCACAAAAATAAATAAACTTAGCCCTGTCTTTATTGACAAGGCTAAGCACTTTATTTTTTAATTTGGTATTAAGATTTATTTTATCCGCTAATAATTGAATATCCATAAAATTATTACTGTGCCGGCTGAGTATCGGAAACCTGGGTATCGCTTACCGGGGCAGAAGTATCCGCCGGCTGTGAAGATTCATACTTTGAAATAAGGCCTGATGATTGAATATGAACCACTTCGTATTTCATTTTGTAATTTGTGAGAATAGGCAACACTTCTTTATTTAAGAAATTGCTGTCCGCATGCTCATCCTGAACCGTAAATTCTTTCTTACTGTCCTGATACTTAATTTCCCTTTCGAGTGAGCCAATATCATCAAGTTCCGTACCCTCATAAAAAATATAAGTACCTTTGATTGTAATGGTATCGGCAAAAGGATTTACAGCCTGTGTTGTATAAGATTTTTGAGTATGGGCAGTAGTTGGCTTTTGCGGTAATTTGATAGTACCGTTATTAAATAAAACAACAAGTACAACTGCAAGTATCGCAATTAAAGCGCAAAGAACATAAGGCCATTTCTTCTTTTTCTTTTCTTTCTTAAATCTATGCCTTTCCAAAGTAGGCATATCCGAATCCTCATCAACATGAGTATTTTGCATACTTACCTCGTTTGCCTCTTGGTAAGAAGCGTCATCTTTTTTATGTACAACAAGAGGAGAATCAAGATTTTCCTCTTTAATTTCTTCAATATCCATAAAAATCTCCCAAGAAAATTTATTATTTGAATTATAACACAAATATATCTGATTTTCAATAACTATTGAATTTATTAAAACAAATTGATATAATTAAACTATCAACTAATCCATACGGAGTGATTTTATGAAGATATTAGCATTTGATATTGGCGGAACAAATATAAAATACGCATTATGTGATGAAGAATTCAATATTACTGACAGGCATACCGTCCCTACCGAAGCACAAAAAGGTGGGCAGGAGCTTGTTCAAAAAATCATTCGTATAATTGAAAGTTATGATGATATTGACAGAATTGCAATATCAACAGCAGGCCAGGTTGACAGCAAAAACGGAATAGTTGTTTATTCCACCGGTAATATTCCGTATTACACAGGAATGATGGTAAAAAAAATCATTGAAAATAAAACGGGAATATTAACCTATGTTGAAAATGATGTTAACGCATTTGCACTCGGCGAAGCAAGATTCGGTGCCGGTAAAGGCCACAGCGACTTTTTATGCCTTACATACGGAACAGGTATCGGCGGTGCATTATTCCTTGATAACAAGCTTTATAAAGGCAGCAGCTCATCAGCAGGCGAATTCGGCCATATGATTACCCACGCAGGCGGAAGGCAATGTAATTGCGGCGGTGAAGGATGCTATGAATGCTATGCATCGGCAAAAGCTTTAATCGACGCAGTTAACAAAGCAAATTCAACAAATCTTGATGCTTTTCAAATTTTTGAAAAAGAAAACTTTGATAAACCTGAAGTAAGGTCGGTTATTGATAAGTGGATTGATGAAATGATTATCGGTTTAATAAACATTATTTATATATTCAACCCGCCTTTGATTGTACTCGGCGGCGGAATTATGAATGAGGATTATGTTATCGACCTTATTGACAGGAAAATATTTAATCTTTTAATGGATAACTACAAAAATGTAAATATAGTAAGGTCAAAAC
>CAVLCX010000087.1:4323-6896 GCA_963661525.1 bacterium | reverse complement strand
GTGTAAGCCTTTGCACCGTAACCCTCTGCAATTTTAGCAAAGTCAACATCAATTTCGTCACCGTCAAGCATTCCTGTTACAGGATTTCTTGCTCTGAATACAGTACCGAAAGTATCTGTACCTTGATTATTTTGGAGATTTTCAATACATCCCCAACCCATATTATCAAAAAGACAAACATTGATTTTAAGTCCCTCTTGCAGTGCAGTATAAAGTTCACTGTGGCCCATAAGGAATGAACCGTCACCGCAGAAAGTGTAAACTTCGCTTTCAGGCTTTGCAAGCTTGGCACCAAGCGCACCGTTAACTTCATAACCCATATTTGAAAAACCGTATTCCATATGGTATGTACCGCGGTCTTTAGGCCTGAATAATCTTTGCATATCACCCGGAAGTGAGCCTGCCGAGCCAAGAGCAATTGCATCATCATCCATAAATTCATTGATTATGCCAAGCGCAAGAGTTTGGTTAAGTCCGCCCTCAAGCTCGGTTGAATAGTATTCATCAACAATTTTATCCCATTCAGCTTTTGCGTCTTTAATTTCGTTTGTATATTCGCTCTTATATCCCTCACAAGAAGAAATAAGTGCCGTAACAGCTTCCTTTGCATCGGCAACAATTGCTTCTGCGTCCATTTTATATGCATCAAACGGGCAAACATTTATACCTAAAACTTTTCTGTTTTCGTTAAATAACCATTTTGATGAAGTAGTAAAGTCGCTGAAACGAGTTCCGACACCGATTACAAGGTCGGCATCACGGCCGATAACATTTGCGGCTTTACCGCCTGTTACACCGATACCGCCAACATTAAGCGGATTTTTCCAATCAATAATTCCCTTACCTGCCTGTGTTTCGGCAATAGGAATATTATATTTTTCAGCAAATTCAAGAAGCTCATTTTCAGCACCGCTGTATCTTACACCGCCGCCGCATACTATAACCGGCTTTTTAGCTTCTTTAATAAGCTTTGTTGCACGCTCAAGCTGTGATGAAGATATAGGACGCCTATCAAGATGCCAAACACGCTTTTGAAGAAAATGTTCAGGATAATCATAAGCTTCCCCCTCAACATCCTGCGGCATTGCAAGGCAAACTGCGCCTGTGTCTGCCGGGTCTGTAAGCACACGCATTGCATTAAGGCAAGCAGTCATAAGTTGTTCAGGGCGAATAATTCTGTCAAAATAATGGCAAACACCTTTAAATGCATCGGTAACCGTTCTGCCGTAATTATCAAAAAATTCTGCCTGCTGAAGCACAGGGTCCGGCTGGCGACACGCAAAAGTATCACCCGGCAAAACAAGAAGCGGAATTCTGTTTGCAGTGGCACAGCCACACGCGGTTACCATATTTGTTGCACCCGGGCCGATAGAAGAAACGCAAGGAATAATGGCTTTTCTATCCATTTGCTTAGCATATGCAACTGCGGCAAGTGCCATATTTTGCTCATTTTTACCTTGGTAAAATTTGAGGTTATGACCGCCCTGCTCTAAAGCCTGGCCCACACCTACAACGCAACCGTGACCGAAAATGCCAAACATTCCGCTTACAAATTTTGTTTCAACACCGTCACATTCGATATACTGATTATCAAGGAACTTTACAAGTGCCTGTGACATAGTAAGTCTAATTCTTTTCATAAATTATGCCTCAATTTCAGAAAGTTTTACAGGTCTGTGTTCTGCAACGGAAAGCTTTGCTGCAAGACCTAAACGAAGAGCTTCAAGTCCGTCATAAACGGTTGTTTTAGTCGGCTTATCGTTAATTACACAGTCGATAAATTCAGTCATTTCATCTGTAAATGACTGCATATATCTTTCAAGGAAGAAGTAAAGCGGCTTATCAGTCATATTACCTGTTTCATCAATAAATGAAACATTGGTAGGAGTGTCATTTGCGGCACTTGCCTGGCCCTTACTGCCAAATACTTCAAGCCTTTGGTCATATCCGTATGCAGCTTTGCGGCAGTTATCAATAACACCGATAGCACCGCTTTTAAACTTAAGTGCAACAAGAGCAGTATCAACATCACCTGCTTCACCGATTGCCGGATCAACAGTTACAGCGGCATTTGCATAAACTTCTTCAACTTCACCGCCAATAAAACGAGCCATATCAAAATCATGAACTGTCATATCAAGGAAAATACCGCCAGATACCTTTACATATGAAATCGGAGGCGGCTCAGGGTCACGGGAAGTGATTTTGATAGTTTGAAGTTCACCGATTTTACCCTTGTTTTCAAGATTTTTAATTTCAGCAAAATTGTGGTCGTAACGGCGGTTAAAACCGATTTGAAGTTTCACACCGGCTTCATCAACAGCCTCAATAACCTTTTTAATTTTAGCAACCGTTAAATCAACAGGCTTTTCACAGAATATGTTTTTGCCTGCCTTTGCTGCTTCAACAGCAATATCGGCGTGTGTATCTGTTGAAGAACAGATAAGAACAGCATTGATTTCAGGATTGTTTAAAATTTCATGATAATCTTCATAATAATTAGGAATACCAAGTTCTTCTGCAACCTTTTTTGCACCGTCAACATAAATGTCGGAAATAGCAACAATTTCAGC
>CAVLCX010000087.1:0-4296 GCA_963661525.1 bacterium | reverse complement strand
AAGAGTTTTCACTCTGTCATTGATAAATATATCACATATTTTTGTATATTTCAACACTTAATACATAACAATTGTGTACTTTTTTTATTTATTTTGTTTAATAACTGTTTTTATTAAAAATTTGTTAAACTGTTGCATTAAAGCAGAAATATATGTATAATGGATTTATATATAATATTATAAAAGGAGTAATAAAATGACATATACATACACACCGCACGGTGTTTGCTCAAGGCAAATTATTATTGATATTGATGAAAATACAGATACTATAAATTCAGTCAGCTTCACAGGTGGTTGCAACGGTAATCTTCAGGGCATTTCTGCTCTTGTTAAAGGTAAAAAGCCTGAAGAAATTATTGATGCATTAAAGGGAATTGATTGCAATTTTAAAGGTACATCCTGCCCTGATCAGCTTGCCTGCGCATTAGAGGAAATTGAAGAACAGTTATAGGAGTTAAAATATGCTTAGACTTGAAAGTAAAATATTACAGCGTGAATTTGTAGTTCACGAAAATACACTTTATGCATCTCAAATAAGAAATGTTTTATCAGGCAGGGATTTTGTTCCTGACGGAAACAGTGTTGAATTTTTATTTCATTTTACTGACGGAAGCGAATTTTCTTCAAAAGGGTTAAATGTAATTGATTCAATGCAAGAGGACGGAAAGCTATCGTTTAAATTTGAAGAAACACAAGGTATTGCCGTTACAATGACCTTTTGGGCAGGCGATGACGGAAATACTTTACGCAAGCAAATAAATTTTGTTCAATCAGGCGATAAAACCATTGATTATATCTTGCTTGAACATATCGGCATCACCAACTCAAAAACTCATTTCACAGTGCCTACCGATATTGAAGGTACTGAACTTGACGGTTTTCAGTCATCACTCGGCCAGCCGTTTTATATTGATACCCTGTTTTTCGGCTGTGAATTTCCTGCTACGCAAAATATAATTCTTTACGGTATAGGCCAGGTTAAATATTTTGTAGGCAAAAAGATAAACGGCGAATTCAAATGCCCTGTTACGGTAATCGGCGGAGCTGAAAGCGACCTTATGGTTGATGTTCAAAAATCATTTTATGAATACATTGAAAACATAAGCACCAAAACAGATTTAAGGCTTCAATATAACAGTTGGTATGATTATATGAAAGATATTACTGCCGACAATATTGAAAAATCTTTCTATGAAATTGAAAAGGGGCTTACATCAAACGGTGTGCCGCCGCTTGATGCATATGTAGTTGATGACGGATGGGTAGATTACAAATCAGGCTTTTGGAGCTTTAACAAAAAATTCCCGAACCAGCTTTATGATACAACCCAGCTTACATCCAAAATCGGTACTCATTTTGGCTTATGGCTCGGCCCTCGCGGCGGATACGGCAGGCCGGATTTATTTGCAAAAAAGATGGAAAAGCGTGGGCTTGGCGCATATAATGCAGAAGCAAAAGATATTTGCATTGCAGATAAAACATATATTAAAAATGTAACAGATTTCATTTTAAAATCGACCCGGGAATTTGACATTGATTATTGGAAATTTGACGGCTTTTGCCTTGCGCCTTGCAAAAACGCAAACCACAACCACCCTGTCGGCGGCGAACATGATATGTATATGATTTCAGAAATGTGGCAAAACTGGATTGAAGTTTTCCAAAAAATCAGAGCGTTGAGGAAGAAATTCGGAAAAGGCCTTTGGATAAATATGACCTGCTATGTTAACCCGTCACCTTGGTGGCTTCAATATGTAAACAGCATTTGGCTGCAAAACAGCGGTGACATAGGCTTTGCAGAAAATATTCAAGGTCAATCAAAGCTTGACAGAGAAATCACATACCGTGACGCAAGATACTTTAATCTTCTCAACACCCGTGCTGTGCAAATGCCTTTAAAGCATATTTATAATCACGAGCCGATTTACGGTAACCACGCAAAAGTTCAATACACAGATGAAGAATTTGAAAAATACATCTATTTTGATGTTGCACGCGGACAAGCACTTAACGAACTGCATTTGAGCTACACTATGATGAATAAATCAAAGTGGCGCACACTTGCAAAAGCTATTGAATGGCAAAAAAACAACTATGATGTTTTGCAAAACGCTATGTTCATAGGCGGCAACCCTGAAGAAAACAATGTTTACGGTTACTTTAGCTGGAATGAAAACGGTGACGGTATAATTGCGCTCAGAAACCCGACTGACGAAAAAGCACCGCTTACCCTGACTCTCAACAAGCTTATGGGCTGCCCTAAAGATTTGAAAGATGTTAAAAGGTACAATGTATATAACCTTTCAAATAAAGAAAGTTATGACAGCTATTCATACGGTGATAAAATTGATTTAACTTTACAGCCGTTTGAAGTAAAAATATTCCAATTCGGCAAAGAAGATAAGCGTTATCCTGACGGTGAAGCTATCACCGATTTTACAATTTCGTTTAATTACAAGGGTGAAGAAAACATAGAAATTGCGCACAATAATGACATTGATATTTCTGTTACAAAAGGATATGTTAATGTAAAATGCGGCAGATGCCACCTGCGTTCAAACAGTATTGTAAGCGGCGGCAACCATAAAATCACCGTTGTAAGAGAAAAGAGCAAGGCTTTAAAAATTTATATTGATAGGCAGCTTGACTCTTCAGGTTACGATTCAAGAGCTAAAGCGAAAATTAACACTGCGATTGACAGCAGCGCCGAAGAATTTAAAGTGATTGAAAAAGCCACACCTTATGATGAAATCATTACTCTTAAAAGTATGCTTGCAGGTGTAGGCAAGAGGAAGAAAAACTAAATGATAACAAAATGCAAAAAATGCGGCTGTGACACGCTGATTAAAAACGGCGAATGGTACGAATGCCCAATGTGCGGCGCAATGATGTTTGACACAAGCATTTTTGTAGGCAAAATAGAAAGCCCGACTAAAACGCTTGAAATGATTGACGAGGGCAAAGTTACCGCCGCTGCCGAAGTTTCAAAACCTTTTTCGATTGACACAGAGGAAAGTCACGAAGAAGAGAATTTTGAAAGCACAATCGAAAAAGCGGAAAATACCACACAGGAAAAACAAAAAAAGAAAAAGCACAAAAAAAAGAAAGCAATTGAAAAAAGTGAAAAGCAAGAGGTATCAAAGCTAAAAGAAGCAATATCGTTTATGACACCTATCGTTATTGCACTTATCATTGCAATTCTTCTTAAAACATTTATATTTGCAAATGCCGTTATACCTACCGGTTCAATGATAAACACTATTCAAGAGGGCGACAGAATAATTGCAAGCAGGCTTGCATATATTAACGAAGACCCTAAAAGATATGATATAATCATCTTCCACTATCCTGATGATGAAAGCCAACTTTTTGTAAAAAGAATTATTGGTATGCCGGGTGAAACAATCAATATTAAAAACGGCATTGTTTATATCACGGATACTAACGGAAACACAACCGAAGCAAGAAGTGATTTTGTTACAAACTGTGTGCCGACAGGCGATTTCGGCCCATACACCGTTCCGCTTGGCAGTTACTTTGTTATGGGGGATAACAGAAATGACAGCTGGGACGCAAGATATTGGAAGAAAAAGAATGTTGAAAAGAAGAAAATTATCGGAAAAGTTAAATTCAGATATTTTCCGAATCCAAGTAAAATCGAATAATAAAGGAGAAACAATATGCCTTTTATAAATGTAATGACTAACAGCGAAATCAAAGATAAAGACGCACTTAAAGCCGAACTTGGAAACGACATCACCGCAATTCCGGGTAAAAGCGAAGCTTGGCTTATGGTTAAACTTGAGGATAAGGCGGATATGTATTTTAAAGGAAGCGACGAGCCTTGCGCAATGTTTGAAATTGCTGTTTTCGGCTCGGCAAACAAAAACGCTTATGAAGATTTAACAAAGCGCATTTGTAAAACGAGCGAAAAACACCTCGGCGTACCGTCAAACAGAACATATGTAAAATACACTGAAATTGACAAATGGGGATATAACAATTTCAATTTCTAATGTATAAAAAAATAAGGACTACCGTAGCTACTCGGTAGTCCTTTATTTTATCTGCCCGTTTGCATTAAAAGGAGTTTAAGATGAGCTAAAGCTCAAGGTTTTGGGTTTATTTGGGTAAAACACGCAAACAAGCAGGATAAAGCTGTTAAATTATTTCACAAACTGTTTTGCATCATTTTCAGACATACATTTGGTTAAATAAATTCCGTTTTTAAATTTAAAAAGAACCAAATAATCATTTTCGTCACACTTTGAATAAATAGATGAAGTATTAAAC
>CAVLCX010000086.1:0-6907 GCA_963661525.1 bacterium | reverse complement strand
ATTTTTTATCACACCAAAACTTATAGGTACGATCCTCAACTTCACTAGGATCATACTGCTTTGCAAGTTCCTTTGCCATAGCAAATCTCCTTAAATCAAATATAGTATATTTGTTTTATAAAAACAAAACGCTTTCGCCCCAAATTGAGACGAAAGCGAAAATTCCGTGGTACCACTCAAATTGCATCAATAATAATGCCACTCAAATCTTTAACGCAGATGTACGGATAAAGCTACTTAATTTCACCCTACCGGCTCAAAAGCTACCTTCGCCCATATCTTCTATGTTCTTGCACCTAACGAACACTCTCTGAAAGAATAAACAGGTTACTCCTCTTTTTCACAGCCGTTTAATATGCAAATATATTAGCAAAAAAACATTAAAATGTCAAGCCGAGCATAAAAAATGAACGGGCATATTATGCACGTTCATTTTTTTATATTATTATCTGTCTTCTCTGAAATATGAAAGTCCGAGTGAAGCCGGTGGCTGGTCCTCTCTCTTTTTTCTAACGCTTACAATAATAAGCACAATAATTGTTACAATATAAGGAAGCATTTTGAAAAGTTCCTGTGTACTCATCTTAAGCCCCGGAATAAAGAGGTAAACAATATAAAGTCCGCCAAAAAGAATTGAACCCAAAATACCGATATCAGGTTTCCAAATTGCGAATATAACAAGTGCAATTGCAAGCCATCCTCTGTCACCGAAACCTTCGTTTGACCAAACACCGTTAGCATAATCCATTACATAGAAAAGACCGCCAAGACCTGCGATAATACTGCCTACCGAAGTAGCAAGATATTTTGATTTGGAAACACTGATACCTGCTGCATCGGCAGTTGCAGGGTTTTCACCTACTGCACGAAGATGAAGACCGCCGCGGGTTTTCTTAAGAAAGAAAGCAACCAAAAGAGCAATTACGATTGCCGCATATGTTAAAAATCCGTATGAAAGAAAGATTTTGCCAAACCAACCTGTTGTTTCAGCAATAGGAAGCTTCTTTGTAAAGAAAGCACTTGTTCTTGTAAGAGCAACAGAAGGAATATCACTGCCTGTAATCTTAACAAGAGAAGAACCGAAGAAGTTACCAAAGCCGACACCGAAAGTTGTGATAGCAAGACCGGTAACATTTTGATTTGCACGAAGAGTTACTGTTAAGAAGCAATAAATAAGGCCTGTTAAAAGTGAACCTAAAATTGTGCAAAGAAGCGGAATAAGAACCGCAAGAAGAGGATTAAGGTCATTTGTACCCATTGATTCTTCATAAAGGAATGCACCGATAACACCGCTGATACCGCCAACATACATTATACCCGGAATACCGAGATTAAGGTTACCTGATTTTTCAGTAAGTATTTCACCTGTTGAGCCGTAAAGAAGCGGAATACCCTGCAAAATCGCACGCTGAATAAAAGTGATTAAAGTTGTAGCAGAAAACATATTATTCACCCTCCTTATGCGATTTACGGAAATTTATTTTATAATTTATAAAGAATTCACTGCCGATAATAAAGAAAAGAATTATACCGGTAATGATTTCGCTGAATGATTCATTAAGCCTGTAAACAGTGGCAATCTCTGTTGCACCCTTATCAAAGAAAACCAGCAAAAGAGATGTAAGAACCATATAAATAGGATTAAACTTAGCAAGCCAAGATACCATAATTGCGGTAAATCCCCTGTTATCAGCAGTTGTGGTGGTAATTGTATGGTCAGTACCGCCAACAAGAAGAAGACCTGCAATACCGCAAACAGCACCTGAAAGAAGCATTGTTCTGATAATTACTTTTTTAACATTTATGCCGATATATTTAGCTGTATTTTCACTTTCACCTACAACTGAAAGTTCATAACCGTGCTTACTGTATTTAAGATATACATACATAAATATTGTAAGCGCAAGAACTACAAGAATATTAAGCAAATATTCGTAATTACCGAGTTGCGGAAGCCAGCCTGCATGGCTTGTTTGGTTAATAATACCGATTTTACCCGAACCTTTAGGCACTTCCCATACCATTACAAAATATGATACAAGCTGAATACCTACATAGTTCATCATAAGGGTAAAAAGAGTTTCATTTGTATTAAATTCAGCTTTAAACACAGCAGGAATAACTGCCCAAATTGCACCTGCAAGCATACTTGCTATAATCATTACAAGAATAAGAAGTGCATTTGGAATTTTACCGCCGAGGCAAATCATACACGCCGCAGTTGCAAGCCCGCCGACAAGGACCTGACCCTCACCGCCGATATTCCAAAATCTCATTTTAAATGCCGGAGTTAACGCAAGTGCAACGCAAAGTAAAATTGCAAGGCTTTGAAGAAGATTCCAAACTCTTCTTGATGTACCGAAAGCACCGTCAATCATAGTGGCATAAACGCTGATTGGATTTTGGTGAGTTAAAAGCATTGTTACAACACCGCTTACAATAAGTGCGGCAAGAATAGAACCAAGACGAATAAGCCAAGAAAAATACCAAGGCATTGCCGCCCTCTTACTGATATGAAAGAGAGGTTCGTGAATTTTTTGTTTATTGCTCATATTATGCTTCCTCCCTTGCTTCAGTTTTAGTCATTAACAATCCGATTTCTTCTTTAGTAGTATTTCTTCCGTCAAGCATACCTGTTATCTTGCCGGAGTTTATAACCATGATTCTGTCACAAAGTTCAACAAGAACATCAAGGTCTTCACCTACAAATACAACAGCTACACCGTTTTCTTTTTGTTTAGTTAAAAGATTATAAATCATATATGATGAATTTATATCAAGACCTCTTACCGGATAAGCTGCCATAAGCACCTTCGGATTTGCCGCAATTTCACGCCCTACAAGAACTTTTTGTACATTACCGCCCGAAAGTCGCCTTACAGGTGTTGTTGCACCCGGTGTAACAACTTCAAGGCTTTCAATAATTTTTTCTGCAAGTTTTTTAGGGTCTTTACGGTCAAGAAAAGCACTGTTACCTTTTTTATAAGAACGAAGCATCATATTATCAATAATATCCATATTGCCTACAAGTCCCATACCAAGCCTGTCTTCAGGTACAAATGAAAGCCTTACACCGAGTTCTTTAATTTGAGTTGGGGTTTTAGCTTTAAGGTCAACTGTTTCCCCTTCAGGTGAACAATAAATAATTTCACCGTTTTCAGGCCTTTGAAGCCCCGCAATAGTTTCAAGAAGTTCCCTTTGGCCACTGCCTGCAATGCCTGCAATGCCAAGGATTTCACCACTTCTTATTGTGAATGAAAGGTTATCAATCGCCTTAACACCCTCTGCATTAAGGGTAGTTACATTTTTAAGTTCAATTCTGTCTTGCGGATTTACAGGAGCTGTTCTTTCAATATTAAGTGATACCTTTTTACCGACCATCATTTCTGTAAGCGACTGCTCGGTAGCTGTTTTTGTATCTACCGTGCCGATATATTCACCCTTGCGCAAAACAGCAACTCTGTCGGTAAGTGACATAACCTCGTGGAGTTTATGTGTAATTATAATAATTGATTTTCCGTCTTCTTTCATACGACGCAATACATCAAATAATTTTACAGTTTCTTGGGGTGTAAGTACAGCGGTAGGCTCATCAAGAATAAGAGTTTGAGCGCCCCTGTAAAGCACCTTGACAATTTCAACAGTCTGCTTTTCTGATACAGACATTTCATAAACCTTACTTTCAAGGTTTATATCAAATCCGTATTTATCGGTAATTTCCTTTACCTTTTTTTCGGCTTTTTTAATATTAAACTTTTCTTTATCGTTAATACCGAGAACTATATTCTCGGTAGCTGTAAAAACATCAACAAGTTTAAAATGCTGATGTACCATACCGATGCCGTATTTAAACGCATCTCTCGGTGATTTGATTACTACTTCTTCACCGTTTACATAAATTTGACCTTCGTCAGGAAAATAAATGCCCGAAAGCATATTCATAAGTGTGGTTTTACCACTGCCGTTTTCGCCTAAAATGGCTAAAATTTCACCTTTTTTTACTTGCAGATTAACATCTTTATTTGCAACAATCTGCCCAAAAACTTTGGTGACGCCTTTTAATTCAATTGCAAAAGTATCACTCATATTGGCCTCCGCAAAATTTAATATCACTTAAAACAAATCTACCGTGACCGTACTTTTGAGGGTACGGCCACGGGTTTTATATGTAAATTATAACAAATTATAATTTAATTACATTTTTTCGTTAAGAAGCTTGATACCGTCAATCTTAACATCAAAATATGGAGCTGAACGGAATTTAGATTCCTTGAATGCACCGTCTTCAATTACTTCTGTATCAGCTGTGTACTTTTCATCAGTATCAACATCAGCCTTGTAGCTGTCAAGCTTTTTGCCGTCAACTGTGAAAGTATCTGTATCGAATACCTGAAGAGAACCGTCTTCAAGCTTAGCCTTTGCTTCGTCGATAGCCTTTTGAGTACCAGGAGCAGCAGCTTTTTCGTTTACATCTGTAAGAAGAACAGAATTAGTAGCAAGAGTACCGGTCCAGTCAGCGTCAATTTCGTTACCGTCCATAACAGCCTTAATTGCATATTCGTAGTAAGGAGCCCAGTTGATTCTTGAAGAAACAATAAATGTGTTAGGGCAAGCACTTACTGTTGAACCGTTGTATGATACATTAGGAACACCTGCGTTTTCACAAGCAGTCGGTGCGCCCATTGAGTCAGCGTGCTGGCTGATAAGCTTACAACCGTTTGCAATAAGAGTATTAGCAGCTTCCTTTTCAGCAGCTTCATCATACCATGAACCTGTGAACTGAACTTCCATTGTAGCACTTGGGCAAACTGAACGAGCGCCAAGGAAGAATGAAGTATAACCTGAAATAACTTCTGCGTAAGTATAAGCACCTACATAACCGATTTTAGCATCTTTAGCATCAAATTCGCCGTTTTCAATCATTTGATTAAGCTTCATACCTGCTGCAATACCTGCAAGGTATCTGCCTTCGTAAATTGAAGCGAATGCGTTATGATAGTTAGAAACGCCTTCTGTATGAGCTCTTGTACCGGTTGAATGGCAGAACTGAACATCAGGATATTTCTTTGCGACTTCAATGATGTATGGTTCGTGACCAAAGCTGTCTGCAAAGATGATTGAGCATCCCTTGTCAACAAGGTCTTCTGCTGCTTCAGCACATTCCTGACCTTCAGGAACATTTGTCTTGTAAATCTTGTTTTCATCAGCAATTCCGAGAGTCTTACAAGCTTCGTCAGCAGCTGTGATGAAGTTCTTATCGTAAGTTGAGTTCTCATCGTGAAGGAAAATAAAGCCAACCTTCATGTCTGATGCTGCAGATGACTTTGTTGTTTCACTTTTATCATCAGCATTGTTTGCAGAACAGCCTGCGAATACGCCTACAACAAAAAGAACTGAAAGAACAACTGCAAGAATTTTCTTTGTGAGTTTCATTTGTCTTACCTCCGTACAAATAAATCAATTTATTATAAGGTGAAAACACCGAATAACCAAAATAAAAAATGCGATTAGTCTCTGAAATAAACCTTACCTGTTTCGTGGTCCATACTTTCAACAATTGCAAGAGATTCAACCTTAATACCATCGCTCCTGAGTTCATCGCCACCGTGCTGAAAACCTTTTTCAATTACAACACCGCAACCCGCAAGTGAAGCACCGCTGTCATTAACAAGGCTGATAAGACCTTTGAGTGCATTACCTATTGCAAGAAAGTCATCAACAATAAGGATTTTATCGTTTTCATCGAGAAATCGCTTTGATACAATAATATCATATGTAGTACCGTGAGTGAAGCTTTCAACCTTAGAGGTGTAAACATCACCGGCAATATTTTTAGTTTTAGTTTTTTTTGCAAAAACGAGCGGGCAGCCGAATTCCTGCGCAACAAGAGCGCCGATAGCTATACCCGATGCTTCGATAGTAAGGATTTTATTAACACCCTCATCTTTAAACAGGCGGTGAAATTCTTTGGCAACTTCCTGCATAAAGGGAATATCAATTCTGTGATTTAAAAATCCGTCTACCTTAAGGATATTACCTTCGTAAACTTCGCCTTCTTCTAATATCTTCTTTTTTAACAAATCCATATTTTATACCACCGAAAAATGCATTTAATAATAATGTGTGTATATATTATTACTAAATTACATTTTTTGCAACTATTCTTTATAATTTGACACCAAATTTTAATATTTTCTTTGTTTATATAAAAAATGCGGTATATATAAAGCGGCATATTTGTATATATTGCATATATGTAAAGAAATATACTTTACATCAAAGTGTGGACTTATCTTAAATATTATGGTATTATGCTTTTGGTGATAATATGAATGATAAAAAAATCGCAATTTTGGTAAGCATATTTATAGTGATTTTTATGCTTATTGCAGCGTTAATCGGTATAGCTGGAAAAATACCGTTTCAAAACCGCTTATGCTGATTTTAGCGATAATCTTGATTTTATTTGTTTTAACTTTCTTTATTTTGATTGCAAAAAGGAGAAAATAGATGAAAATTTTAGTAAGTGCCTGCCTGCTTGGCGAAAACTGCAAATATAACGGCGGCAATAACAAAAACGAAGATGTAATAAAGTTGGGTAAAAAGCACACTTTGATTCCGATTTGCCCGGAAACTTTTGCCGGCTTGCCAAGTCCTAGAGTGCCAAGCGAAATAAAAGGCGGAAAAGTATATTCCAAAAACGGCGAAGATTTAACCGATTTTTTCTTTGACGGGGCAGAAAAATCATTATATATTGCAGAAGAAACAGGCTGCCAAATTGCAGTATTGAAAGAAAGAAGCCCATCCTGCGGTTTCGGCAAAATATATGACGGTACATTTACCGGAAACCTAACATACGGTAACGGAATTACCGCACAAATGTTATATGAACACGGAATAAGAATTT
>CAVLCX010000085.1:0-7037 GCA_963661525.1 bacterium | reverse complement strand
ATTATATATAATATTAGTATAAATTATTATTTTAATTAAGTTATTTTTTTAAGACAGTTATTCTTTGATTAGTTCAAGGAATAACTGTCTTTTTTTATGCCTGTTTTTACTTTATTAAGTGAAACAGGCATTTTTTGTAATTTTTTAAAAATAATGATTTATAAAACATTATTTTAATTCAAGTCATCTTCTTTATTTAAAAGTAAAGAAGATGATATTTTTTTGCAAAGGAGTAAATCATATGAACGAAATTACGACAAATAAAGTTGAACAATTTAATCAACTTAAAACTTATACCAAATACCAGTGTGTTAATAAAAACACCGGTGAAAAGTGTAGGTTTACGAAAGAAAATGACACAACGGCTTTTGTCTATGCAAAAGGTAAAAGAAATCGCGGTTGGAGATATGACATTGATTATTTTCTCAATAATTATGACATGATAATTCCAACTGACGAAGATGTAGACAAGAAATGGCATAAGAAAATTAAGAGCGTTATAAATGCTCTTGAAAAATCAGGCTTGTGGCAAGATCTTAAAACTGATTATGAAAATCTTTATAAGATGACATATTCGGACAAAATGCTTATCTATGATTTGTATTGGACTATGCCTTTCGTTAAATCTGACACAACAGATGATGAGATTTCTCAATATAACAAAAAAATGAGCGTTTTTATTGATAAGTATCCATTTTTGCTTTCTTCAAAAGATGACAGAGGACTTATCTGTATAAATACATTTTATATTTGGGAAATGTCTGAAGCAAAGACAAAATCTATGTACTTCGGTTGGCAAAACAAATTATTTAAAGAGCAAATTCAAAATGCTCTTGATAACAAAGAAAAAATTACAAAACAAGCAAGAGTAAATTACGATGTAACATTTGAATATGAACCGGATAAAAATAAGGCTTGGTATTCAGAAGAGTATCGAGGCTGTGGTAACGGTCATTATTATATTGCTCTTAATTCGTCTATGGCTCTGTTTTGTGAAAATGACTAATGGAGGTGTTTATTATGCCTGAAATATGGAATAAGAAAGCATCTGACAAAGAAATAAATGCTTGTAAAGGTAATTATTGTGGTTTATGTAAAAACCAAGATAGATGCCTTACTCTTTACTTTGATAAAACTTTAAGGCAAAGGGTTGATGAGTATTTATACAATTTAGAAATTATTTAAAGGAGTAAAAAATATGAGTACATTTAATGATTTGAAGGAATTCTTTCCAACACCACCGGAGCTTGTGGCAAAAATGATTTGTGATATAAGATTCAAATCAGATTGCTCGGTTCTTGAACCGTCTGCCGGAAGTGGTAACATTGCAAAGTTTATTGTTATTGCTGACGATTGTTTAGACAATTCTTGGCGTTTTAGAAATTATGAGGGTAATATTGATGAAAAACGCAGACAAATCGTTTTGAACGATGCTGTTGAACATTATTATCATGAAGAAGAAAGAAGACAGGGAAATGAGTATTATTCTCTTCCTGATTCACGCATTAATATTGATTGTATTGAACAGGATAAAAATCTTCAATCAATTCTTAAAAGCTATTATTTTAATATTGTCGGTGATGATTTTTTGAAGTTTAGTACCTCAAAAATGTATGATTACATCATTATGAATCCACCTTTCTCAAACGGTGATGAACACCTTATGAAAGCAATTAGACTTGCTGAAAAGAACGGTGGTTCACAGATTGTTTGTCTGCTTAATGCAGAAACAATCCGTAATCCATACAGTCAAAGTCGTATCCAGTTGAAGGAAATTCTTGATAATTACGGTGCTACATACGAGTATGTTCAGGATGCATTCAAAAATGCTGAAAGAAATACAGATGTGGAAATTGTAATTATTAAGGTTACAATTCCTAATCTCAGAAAATATGAATTTGACTGGTCTAAACTTAATGAGGGTATTGACGATTTGGCGTTTGAAATACCGGATGAATGTAATGAACTTGTTATTGATGACAAGTTAAAACAGCCGGTCATTCAATATCAATGTGAAATTGAGCTTGGAAAAAAGTTAATCTTTGAATATTACTCTATCAAAGACAAGATTTCACATCAATTTGCAAAGAAAGATGATACGCTTTATTCGGTTAAATCTGAGCCAATCATTTCATTGAAGGTTGGCAATAATGATTTAGCAGATAAATACACGACTCTTTCAGAGGTTGTAAATGCTTATGTTGAAAAAGTTCGATATAAGTATTGGTATGAACTTCTTCACGAGCCGTTTTTTATGGAAGGTTTACCTTCATCTGCAAAAGAAGAATATTTTAACGAGATTCAAAAACTTGTTAAGTATGAATTTTCAACACCAAATATCTGTGAGGTTAGACTTGATATTTTAAGAAAGACTGCACAGGCAATTGAGGATTCAATAATTGCATTATTTGATAAGTTTTCTTACAAACATTCTATGGGATGTGAAAAGAATATTCATTATTTCAATGGATGGAAAACAAATGATGCATTTATTATCAATAAAAAGATCATAGTTCCTTATTTGGAAAGCTATGATTGGAGTGGTAGATTGAATATTGATTACAGAGCAAAAGAATTTCTTAAAGACATCGAAAAGATATTTATGTATTTTGATGCTGATCCAACACCAAGCGATCTTGACTTCTACTGTGAAGTATACACGAGAAGAGGTCAGAACAAAAAATGTAAATTTAAGTATTTTGATGTCGATTTCTTCAAAAAGGGAACAGCTCATATTACATTCAAGGATGATGAACTTCTTAAAAAGTTCAATATCTATGGATGTATGAAAAAGGGCTGGCTGCCACCATCATACGGCAAAAAGTCTTATGATGAAATGGCTGAAGAAGAAAAAAGCGTTATTGATGAGTTCGAGGGCGCAAATGAATATTCTAAAGTGTTTGCAAACACAGAAGATTATATTCTTTTCCCTGAAACATCAGTAAAAATGCTTAATGCTTAGGAGGTTATCAATATGAGTGAATATTATATTGGTTATTAAGGAGACTGAAAATTAATATGGATAAGTATACTGATTGGGCTAATAAAACAAAAAACAAGATTAAAACAATATTACCAACTGTTAATGTTGATGAGGATATAGTTTTAATTCTGGCTGATGAACTTGATTTTGACCGACAAGATTCCGTGTGGTACGGAGGCTATCTCGGCGAAATCAAGTACAATGGTGTCGTTTATGAGGTCCACGCTGTTGGTGAAGTAAGAGCTACTTTGTTTGATGATAACAACGAAGAAACTGCTTCGGTTGTTGATAAAAACAGAGCAGGTAAATTTCGTGTCGAAATGGAGTGTTATATCAAAAATGATGATGAACTTTTTGACCTTGAAAATAATGGCAGATTGTATATTGGAAACAATAATTGGTTTGAAATTTTTGCTTTTGATAATATTGAGTCACCGTTGCATGGTCAAATCAATGAAGTTTCATCGGTAACAGAAGTATTTACTTCATTGGCAGAATACATAAAAGATGCAATTAAATAATCTTTAGGAGGATAAATTTTATGTTAAGAGAAATTAACACAAAGAACACTTTGTATAAAGTGAATCAGATGTACGGCTCATCATATTTCGTTGAGGCAAGTAGTGAGGAAGAGTTGTTTGTTTTTGTTGCTGATAAGGTTGCAAAAGGCGCAATAATTAGTTCTGTCACTGAGGTTTGCTTAGATGGTAGCGCATCAAAAGTAAAAGTTTTATCAAACAAAGAATTTAAGAAGATTCTTAAAGATATACTTGATACTGATGTGAACCCTTATGCAAATAAACTCAAAAAAAATCCATATTCAGACTTTATTTATTCCAAAGACGGTACAAACAGAGCTGTCTTTGGAGATTCAACTGAACTTGAAATTCCAAAAGAACCGGTTGTTTTTGACGGTGATATGGATTGCTCACTTGATGAACTTGAAGTGGACTGTTGGGAATTGATCAAAGACTACGCTGCATTGTTTGATTGTAAGATAGTTCCTAATGATTTTTCTGATGAAGGTGATATTAGCCATGATGTTACTAAATCACTTCAAAACAGTATTATTCAAATGTTTCGTTCAGCAGGTGTAAAGTTTGAGGATGAGTTTGGCGAAGAATTTTAATTAAATATTATAAACAAAGGTGCTGATAATTCAGCACTTTTGTTATAGGAGGAATTTTTTATGATTAAATTTTTAACACCTTCTGATTTGCTGTCAGAAGATAATGACTATATTGAGTTCTATGATGATGTATTTGATCAACTTGTTGGTTTGAGTTTTGTATCAAAAGAAGATTTAAACCGTGAAGATGATAAATATTATTATCGCTTTCTCAATTATCTTAATAATAATGTTCAAGTGTTATCTGTGGCAAATTCTACTTGTGCTTGGACTGATTTTATCAAAAAACATATTAAAGCGTTTAAAAAGTTTACTAAAGAATATTGGATACGCACATACGAAGATGATATGGATGAATTTATCTATCAATGGATAAAGGAACTTCATATGTACGGCGCAGGATATGTTAGTGAAACTGAATATAAAGCACTTGTTGATATGTTAATTGACACAAATAATAATTAAGGAGGAGTTGTGAAATGACACAACCTATTACATACACTGCATACAGAATTGCATTGATGATTATTGAAAGCGAAGATTTTGAATTAAAAATTGACAAGGATGAAGACGGTAACAAAGTCTTTAAACTTATTGATGATAATTCAGCAAACTGGGGTGATATTGAGTCTGATGAGTTTTATAATTTGGCAACAGTTATTGACAGGTTAGAAACTTATCATAATGATTACTTCTTCAAGGAATTTGAAGAGAAGCGTAACCCTGATATTTTGAGTGGTAAAGTACCACCAGATCTTTCGGATGGCAAGCCATTTGAAAAATACAGCGACCTTGCCGCAATCTGCTGGTTTATCACAAATTCGGCAGATATTCTTAGCAAAATCACACCTGATGTGATTGCTGCTTTTGAGTACGACATAAATTTGAGCTTTGTCGATAGATATGAGCAAAATACTGACGAAGAATGTTTACATTACTATGTCCGTAAAATGCTTTTTCATATTTTATTTAAAACACTTTCAGCATACAGAGTTGTTGAGTTTGATAATCGTATTTATTGTTCGGCTTACGGTGATGCGAATCTTTGGAATTCTGATAAAAAATTCTACGATTTAATCAAAGCAAAATATTTTAGCGGCTCAGGCTATGTAAAATGGCTTAAAGCTACAAATATTTATTACTCTCGCTTTTTAACTAATCGAGATGGATATGCATATTGTGAAATGGTTGAAAGAGAAAAAAATCAAATTATTGATGATCTTGAAGATTTAGGCACAGAAGGTCATTACTTCAATGAATATGCTTTCGCATATCTTGGTCTTTTAGACGAGTATGACAAAGCATAATAAAAAATAAATAATAACAAAAAATCAATTGAATAACCGTTTGCCACATTCTCGTGACTTTAGTCGGGAGTTAGGCAAACCCTTATTAAATAAAAGTTCATTATAGTAAAAATTAAGGAAGGAGACTACTGCTATGAAAATAATAACATCATACAGTGTAAAAATTAAAAATTACAATAAAATATTTAAGAATACTGTTGTGTTGTATAGACAAGCAGTAGATTTCTTAATTAATGTTTGTTTAGATGAATGGGAGAATATCAATTTAATTGATACTTCTAAAAGAAAATACCATTATGTAGAATCAATTATCCATAAAACTAAACAAAATCAAAAAGTTAAGTACGACTTTGATACAGCTTTTTATAAATTTCCTTCATATTTAAGAAGAAGTGCTATTGCTGAGGCAATAGGTAAAATTTCTTCGTATAAAAGTAATTATGAAAATTGGAAATTAAATCAAAAAGGTAAAGAACCGGGTAAGCCTATTGCCGGCAATGCCTATCCTTGTCTGTATAGAGGTAATGTTTATAAATCAACAGGTACATATACAGCCAAAGTTAAAGTATTCGTTCGTAACACTTGGGATTGGCTGTATTTGTCTCTTCGTAAAAGTGATGTAGATTACATACTTAACCATTGCTCATATCGTAAGGAAAAATCTCCTACATTACAAAAGCGTGGTAAAGAATGGTATCTGGATTTCTCTTTTACCGAAAATGTTGAACTTAACAATACAAAAATTAAAAACCGTAGAATTTTGGCTGTTGATTTAGGTATTAATATACCTGCTACGATTAGCATTATGGAATCGGATGGCACTATCTTAGACAGATTGTTTTGCAAACTGCCTAAAGAACAAGACTCTCTGAACCATAGTATTAATCGTATAAAGAAAGCACAAAAATACGGTAATAAAAGAACACCTCGTCTTTGGGCTAAAGTAAACGGTATCAATAAAGATATATCTGTTAAAACAGCACAATTTATTATTGATGCCGCTACGCTTTATGATGTAGATGTAATTGTTTTTGAGTACCTTGACCGTCATAATATGAAGTCAAAACTTAAAGGCAAAAGAAAACAAAAAATACATCTATGGCGTAGCAATGAAATACAGCGTATCGTAACTGATAAAGCCCATAGACTTGGCATGCGTATATCTCGTATTAATGCTAAGTATACAAGCCAGTTAGCTTATGACGGTAGTGGTTTTGTACTCCGTGGTAAGAAAGGTGGTCATAAAACATTTGAGTTATGTACTTTTCAAACAGGTAAAGTATATAACTGTGATTTATCAGCCTCATACAATATCGGAGCACGGTACTTTATACGAGAACTACTTAAAACCTTTTGTGAGAACAAAAGGTTGCAAATGGAGGCAAAAGTTCCTTCATTATGTAAGAGAAGCACCTGCACATTGTCTACACTAATTAGTTTAAATGCGGCTATGTCGTCTTTATGACTTCATTTGCTGAGTTTATTCCGTATCGTAGCAATGCAATCCGAATCCTAAAGATTTGGAAGCACGCGACTTCAGTCGTGTGAGGCTTCACTTATATATAATTCAGTGGATTTTTTTATGGAGGTAAATATGAGCAATTCATATAAAGAATTA
>CAVLCX010000084.1:0-7080 GCA_963661525.1 bacterium | reverse complement strand
CATAACCGACGCGGCAATAAGATATTGACCTGCGTAGTATAAAAAGTGATTTATAAAAAGATGAATCGGCTTATCCTTACCGCGACCGAAAAAGGTATTTGAAAGAACTGCATCAGACAGTAAGAACAGTATTGAACCAATTGCCATAATAACATATGCCTTTTGAAAATGGGTTGTGAAAACTGCAATTATTGATATTACCGAGGTCATAGCCAAAAATGCAACATAAAAAGCAACAATGCGCCTGTAAGCACCATAATGAACTTTCATAATATTAGCTGAAAGAACAGTTAATATTCCGATTACAGCTGAAATAACAGCGGCGATTAAAACAAGCCACCACTTCATTTTTATTGAATATATTATTGCGCAGAAATAAAAAATATGGCCAATTAAAAAGAATATAAACCCACCTTTTAAATAAACCTTTTCTTCACTCTTATATATTCCTTTTAAATCAAGAAGTATATCACCTACTAAACCTAATGCACCGCCCATAATTACAAGTGAGCCGTATGTATATGCCTGCGAATTTGAAATCAATGCAAACACTGCGGTAAGCAAGTAGCACAAACTTGAAACTGATTTAAAAATCAAATTATTTACACTGTACCCAAGTCGCCTCTTCCAGCAAAAGACAAGTGATAAAACAACGCCAAAAGGTAAAACAATATAATACATCATTTTCATTTACTCCTTAATTATTTGTTTTTGATTAGCAATCAACTGTTTAAATTTCTTTTTCTTATTAAGATAAATAATAACAAGCGGAATATCGGCAAGAAGCCAGGCAACAGGGCCGGCATAACATATTGCATTAAAACCGATAAGCGGAGTGAAAACAAGTGCTACTGCGAGCCTGCCAAACAATTCACCTGCGCCAGCAATCATATTAGCATATGTGAAACCGAGACCTTGAAGCGTATTCCTAAACACAAACAAAACTGCCACAAGGCTGTAACATTCGGCAATTGCCCACAGGTAGTGCATTGCCGCATCCATAATTTGTGCATTGTATTCTTTCATAAACAGCTTAACGATAAACGGGCCTATTGAAATAAGAATTGCACTGCAAGCCAAAGATACAATAATATCAAGTATAAATATGCGCTTAACACTTTTAATTATTCTTTCATACTTGCCGGCACCGTAATTTTGGGATACAAAAGTCATATTGCCGACACCCAAACCGGACATTGGAATATTTGTAAGCTGCTCCACTCTGCCGGCGGCGGTAAAGCCTGCAATTACGCTTGAACCAAAACTGTTAACTGCTGTTTGAAGAACCATTGAGCCGATAGAAGTTATGCTGAATTGCAATGAAATAGGAATACCTATTTTTATCTGCGCCCAAGACACTTTACCGTCAATTTTTAATGCATTCTTATCAATATTATATTCTTCTGTATACTTTAAAACACTTATTGCCGACAAAACAGCGGCAACGAGTTCAGAAATCGCAGTAGCCCAAGCCGCACCGGTAACTCCCCATTTAAAAGCACCTACAAATAATATATCAAGCAAAAGATTGACAATAACACTGACAATCAAAAAATACAACGGCCTTTTACTGTCACCCACCGCACGCGAAAGTGCATTGAAATTATTTAACGACATTTGTATAGGCACAGCATAATAAAGCACATCAACATATTGTGCAGACATATCAATAATATCATCAGGTGTATCAATAGCTTTAAGAAGCGGACGCGATAAAAAATGTGCAACTATCATAATAACCATACCGATAACAAAAGCCAGAGTAATGCTGTTACCGGCACATTTATTCATTTTATCAAACTTTCTTGCACCGTATGCCTGCGCAACGGAAATAGTAAAACCGGAAGTCAAACCGAGTGAAGTGCCGATTATAAAACCGTTTATCGAACCGACATTGCCGACTGCGGCAAGTGCGTCAGTACCGACAAATCTGCCGACTATAATATTATCAACCAAATTATAATTATACTGCAACATTGAGCTTAGCATAATAGGCAGTGCAAACAGTATAATACTTTTCAACGGTTTTCCGTTTATCAAATCATTTTTCATAACAAATGCCTCTGTATTTATCCTAACGACACTTTAACATTAAAAATATTACAAGTCAATACAAAATAGATAATATTGGTAAAATGTACAAGAATATGAAGCATATAATATAGCGGTGATGAAAATGTTATCTGCTTTACTATCAGCAATAAGCGCAAATTTAATCTATTTTATACTTCACATTCAAAACACTTCAAGTTTCCCAAAACCCCTTTCGCCGAAAGAGGAACAAGAAATGCTTGAAAGAATGAAAAATGGAGATAAAAATGCAAGAGCTATACTGATTGAAAGAAATTTAAGGCTTGTAAGCCACATAGTAAAAAAATACTATTCAAAAACCAATGATAATGAAGATTTAATAAGTATCGGAACAATAGGGCTGATTAAGGCAATTGACTCATTTGACAGTGATAAATGCGTAAGACTTGCAACATACGCTTCACGGTGCATTGAAAATGAAATACTTATGCATTTTCGCTCTGCAAAAAAGCAAGCAAACGATATTTATTTGGGTGATGCGCTTGAAATAGATAAAGACGGTAACCCTTTAACAATTGAAGACACAATAAGTTCACCGGTGGATTTAGCCGAGGATTTAGAAACAAAAGTAAGGTGGGAAAAAGTATCTAAAATAATACAAAATATGAAAGATAGCAGAGAAAAAGAAATAATAATACTTCGCTACGGGTTAAATAACAAAAAGCCTTTGACACAACGGGAAGTTGCACAAAGGCTCAATATAAGCAGAAGCTATGTATCAAGAATTGAAAAAAAGATATTAAATGACATCAAAAACGAAATTGAATAATCACTTATCATTCAACTGCTTTTTTAATTCCTTATTTTCTTCTTCAAGTGCTTCAAGAATTGAAATATTTTGTTTTAATTCCCTACTTACAGATTTAAGTTGAAAATCAAGATTTGAATTAACAATTTCTAATCTTTGACATTCAAAATTTACATCTTCAAGTGCAGCCATAAGACGAGAAATCTCATCTTTAAGTTTTTGCACATCAGAATTTTTTACCATAGTGTTCCCCTTAAATAAAAGCAAATAAAGAGGTTGAATATACAACCTCTTTATTATTTTACATTAGTTGTCAATATCGACATCTTTCTCGAAATAACGAGAACCAAACCAATTTACTTTGATTGTATAATCTTTTTCGAGTTTTTCAGTTGCACTTGTGCTGTCGGCCGAAGCAAGTTCAGTTTTAGCTGTATACTGCCAAGCTGTAAGCTTGCCTGTACCTACGAAGTACATAATATGATAACCGTAATCTGACTTAACAATTGCAGTATCGCCTGCTTTTCTTGATGAATCAAAGCACCAAGCTGAGAATGAGTTAACCATTTGGCCCGGTACTACATTTTCATAAAGTCCACCGTTATCTTTAGAACCTGTATCGGTTGAATTTTCTTCAGCAAGCTTTGAAAAGCTCTTTTCTTTCTTATCGCCGGCATTGAATTCATCAAGAATCTTGGTAGCCTTCTTGTAAGCTGCTGCCCACTGCTTATCAGTTGCATCTTTAGCCTGAGTATCATCATCATCTGTTTCAGGTGCTACAAGAATGTGGCGAACATTTACAGTTTTTCTATCCTGAATTGAGGCAGGAGAAAGAACATATACAACAGTAGTGCTGTACTGGTATGAATCGCCTGCTTTTCTTTTTGAGCTGTAAAGCCAATCAAGGCCCGGGTATTTATCACTATCCTTATCATCAGCAGTTGCAATAGCATAACCCTTATTCTTAAGGTTAGTTTTTGTTACACCGTATTCGGTTGAATAGCCTGCATCTTCATATGCAGTTTTATCAAACTTATCAGAAGCGTACTTCTGGCAAAGTGCGGTAAAGTTAGATGCATCAGAAGCAAGTGCTTTCTTAAATGCTTTTGCGTCATCTTCGCTTGAACATTCAAAAAGTCTTACATCAACAGCAAGGAGGTCATCTTTATGTTCCTTCTTGTAATTTTCTAAATCTTTAGTTGAATATTCTTTTTCACTTGACTTATTGCTGAGTTCATCCTTATAGTTATCGGCAATATAGCTTCTTGTAGCTTCCTGCTTAAACAAGCTTTCAGTTACACCCTTACCCATTGCTTTTACAAGGTAACCGCTTAATGTATAGCCATATTCATGTGCCGATTCTCTGTATTGGTCAAGAGTTTCTTTAAGTTCTTTCTTTTGGTCTGCTGTAATTTCAGGGTCTTTCCCATCATTATCAGCTTTAGCTGCAAGGTAATAAGTATAAGTAGACTCGATTGATTCAAGTGCTTCTTCTTGCATATACTCTGCCCAAGTTACAGTTTCATTATCGTGATTTTTAGTGGTTTGCTTTGAAAGCTTTTTATCAAAATCAACATCAAGGTCGTAATCAGCCGGGTCAAGACCGTACTGTGTATACTGCTCTTGCTGATTTCTCATATTGTTATAAGTCATAGCAAAATAATAGTTATATGTAGCAACTTTGATTTTTGCTTTTTCGGTACCGTTAGTAACAGTCATACCTGTAAATGTTTCAGCAGGGATGCTTAACGAAGCTATAAATCCCTTTCTTACCGCACCTGTTGCTACATATGTAACAAGAAGTGCTACAACGATAACAACGCAAATTACAGATTTGATGATTTTAACCGTCCTCGGTGCAAGGCCGTTAGAGTTTGAACCGATTTCAGAATACTTATCACTGAGCTTTTTAATCTCAGCAGAAAGCTTTTCAACTTCTTTTTCATCTGTACTTTCAGCCTTTTTAGCTTTAAGAGCATCAATCTCTTTTTTCAATTCAGCTCTTTTAGCTTCATTCTTTTCACGAACTTTTGCAGCCTTAGCAGCTTTCTTTTCAGCAGATTTTTTTGCTTTAGCGGCTTTTTTAGCTGACTTATCATCAGCACTTACACTGCCGCCTGTTAACAAATCATCTTCTAATTGTTTTTTTGCCATTTTTTCTTCCTACCTATTTCAATCAAATTTAATTCACAAAATATTTTACACTATTTTTGTGAATATTACAAGAATTATTTTATTTTTTCCTAAATTATATGCAAATTGCTGTAAATATCATACAAAAATCATTTTAGTTACTGCTTGTTGTATCGGCAGAAGAGCTTGATGATGTATCTGAACTTGAAGCTGTATTTGTAGTTTCTTTAGCAGCTTTTTCTTTATCTACCGCTTTTTTAACAGCATTTTCGTGAACTTTAATTTCGGATTTTTCAACCATTTCCGATAATCTGTCTGACTTGATTTGAGCAATAATTTTTGATTCATATTCAGGGCAATCATTTATAAAGAACATAATGTGATAGCCGTAATCACTTTTAACAATACCGGTGTCACCGTACTTGCGTGAATCATCGGTAGACCATTTTTCAAAATCAGGAACCATTTGGTCAAGTGCTACCGATTCATAAAGGCCGCCGAATGCATCACTTGAACCGGAAGAAGTCGACGCTGTATCTGTGCTGTACTGCTCAGCAAGTTTAGCAAAAGCATATTCACTTTTATCTGTTTTATTGAACTTTTCAACGATTGAATCAGCTTTTTTCTTTGCTTTTTCCCACTGTGCATCGGTATATGTTGTTTCGCTTGAAGAAGATGAAGAAGAATCATCATCACTTTCAGGTGAAACAAGAATGTGCCTTACAGTGTAAGTTTCATCATCTTCAATACTTGCATTTGAGGTTTTTAATACAATATAAATATATCCTGCGTCTTCATCAATATAATATTTCTTTGAACCGACCTTGGTGCTGTCCGAAAACAGCCAATCGTTCATTTCATCATCAAACGGTGCATCACTGCCCGAAACCGTTGCAACAACATTGCTTTCATAAGTTTTTGTTGCTTCCTCTTTAGCCTTTGCTTCGCTGAGTGATGAATCCTGCTCCATTGATGATTGAGCTTCCGATTCGATATATGATTTATAAACATCCGGAACAAGAGCGATAACCGACTTCTTATCTTTCATTTTAGCCATTATTTTTTCAGCTTTTTTAATTGAAGATTTTTTAGAAGCGTCGTCTGTTGAATCATATTCCGAAGCGATATAGTAAAATTCGATTTTCTTATAATCATTCTTATGTTCGTTATAATACTTATCTACTTCATCATTTGTAACTTTAGTTTCGCTTTTAAACTTGCCTTTATAGTTTGCACTTACATAATACTGCTCAAGCATAAGCCTGATTGTATCTTCCGAGCAATATGAGCCGAAGTTAGCTTTAATATATTGGTCAAGGCTGATATCATTTTGTGATGCAGAATCTTTCAACTTCTGAATTTGTGAATCAATAGTTTTTTTCTGTGCGGATGTAATTGTAACACCGTCTTTAACTGCCTTTGAATAATAAGTTGCGATTTGCTCTACTTCTTTAAGTGCTTCGGTTTCAAAAAACTTTTGCCAAGAAATTTTGTTACCGTCATCATCGGTAGTATACTGCTTTGAATAATCCTTTGTGGTATCAAGATTATAATAACCGTATGCTGCATACTGCTCATAATAGCTCACTATGCTTGCATAATAATAATCAAACATACCAATGCTGATTTTTTGACCATCAACAGTTGCCACAACGGAAGCCGGATTCATATACTTACCCTCTTTACCGTTAGGCACTGTATAATACCTTACACCAAAAACAGCAACAACTGCAATTACCGCTGCCACAAAAATAGCAAGAGGTACAAATTTAAGCGGCTCTTTATTTATAACAATTTGATTTGAATTGTTGTCAAAATTGTTTATTTGGCTTACAGCATTAGATGAAGGCTTTTTTTCATCAGCAAATGAAATCGAATAATCTTGATTTTCAAATACAATGTTATCATCAAGCGTCGGTGCATCGGCATCAAATTCCCAATTATCATTGGTTTCGTACTTAACACCGTCTTTTTCTTCAAGGGTATCGTCAACTGTTTCGCTTGAAACATCAGTCACCTTTTCTTCGTTTTCTTTATTTAAGTCTTTATCGTCCATAATTTCACTCCTGTAATTACTGCCAAAGTGCAGTAATATAATAATTATATAC